>DASSYG010000025.1:0-21968 GCA_035703405.1 Acidimicrobiales bacterium
GTCTCCGTTTTCACGATCAAGATGCTGTTCGACCTGGCCAGGACGCCCGAGAACCCGATCAACGTCACCGTGATCGGCCAGCAGTGGTGGTGGGAGTTCCGTTACGACCTCGGCGGTGCGGACACCAAGAAGGAAGACCGCAAGTACAACGACATCGTGACCGCGAACGACATGGTCATCCCGGCCGGCACCGACATCAGTCTGAAGATGACGGCCCGTGACGTGATCCATGGATGGTGGGTGCCCGAATTGCAGGGCAAGCGAGACGTCGTACCCGGTCGGGTCACCATGTTCAATGTCGCGGCCGACGATCCCGGGACCTACTACGGGCAGTGCACGGTGATATGCGGGCTTTCCCACGCCAACATGCGCTTCACGGTCATCGCCCTGCCCATGGACGAGTACAAGACGTGGCTCGCCGAGCAGCAGAAACCCGCGGTCATGCCCACCGAAGAGCTGGCGGCCGCCGGCGGGGAGCTGTTCAAGTCCCAGTGCGGCGAATGCCACACCGTCCGTGGGATCCACGATGCTCCGACCGGCGACAAGAGCCCGCTCACCGCCGGTGCGGCACCTGACCTGACGCACCTGATGAGTCGGCCGACCTTCGCAAGTGGCATGTTGGACCTGCGTATCGACTCGAAACGCTGCGTCGCGAAGGGTCTGTACTTCGCCGAGGACGAGAGCTGCATCAACACCGCTGAGATGCGAGCCTGGCTGCATGATCCACCGGCGATCCTGCCGATGGCAGCCGAAGAATCCGACATCGAGAAGAACGAGGTCAGAGGTATGCCTGACCTGGGACTGAGTCCCGCGGCACTCGATCAGCTCATTGCATTCCTCGAGACACTCAAGTAAGAAAGCGATTTGCCCATGGCTATCGTCGAGGCCCCCCAGCAACTCACCGTTCCGGAACCGGCATTGCCGGAATCCACCCCCATGGGGGTGTTCCGTCGTCCGACGTCGACCACCGGCTGGCGTAGCTGGGTCACCACGATCGACCACAAGAAGATCGGGAAGATGTACGGCTTCATGTCGATCATCTTCTTCATCGTCGGTGGGGTCGAAGCACTCCTGATCCGGACCCAGCTCGCGACCCCCAACGGCACGCTGTTGTCGGCCCAGGTGTACAACGAAGTCTTCACGATGCACGGCACGACCATGATCTTCCTGGTCGTGATGCCGCTCGGTGTCGCCTTCATGAACTACTTCATCCCGCTGCAGATCGGTGCCCGGGACGTCGCCTTCCCCCGACTCAATGCGTTTGGCTTCTGGACGTTCCTGTCCGGTGGCATCATCCTGAACTCCAGCTTCCTGTTGGGTGGGGCCCCCGACAACGGCTGGTACAACTACGCGCCGAACTCACTCGTCGTGTACTCGCCGACCCACGGGGTCGACTTCTGGACCGTCGGTCTGCTCACCACCGGGTTGGCCTCGCTGGTCACGGCGATCAACATCATCGCGACGGTGATCAACATGCGAGCGCCGGGCATGACCTGGTTCAAGCTCCCGGTGTTCACCTGGATGTCGCTGGTGGGGCAGTTCATGCTGCTGTTCGCCATCCCGGTGCTGACCGCCGCCCAGTTCATGCTCCTGTTCGACCGCCGCTTCGGAGCGAACTACTTCGAGGTCGCCCAGGGCGCCGACCCGCTGTTGTGGCAGCACCTGTTCTGGATCTTCGGCCATCCCGAGGTCTACATCATGATCATGCCGGCGTTCGGCATGACCTCGGACATCATTCCGGTGTTCTCCCGCAAACCCCTCTTCGGGTACAAGGTCATGGTCCTTTCAGGCATCGCGATCGGGTTCCTCGGGTGGGGCGTGTGGGCACACCACATGTTCACCTCGGGCATGGGCCCGGTTTCGGTCGCGGCGTTCGCCGTCGCATCCATGACGATCGCGATCCCGACCGGGGTGAAGATCTTCAACTGGATGGCGACGATGTGGCGAGGGCAGATCCGCTTCACCACCGCGATGTTGTTCGTCATCGGGATGTTCACGATGTTCACCCTCGGTGGGGTGTCCGGGATCACGCACGCGGTGTCGCCGGCCGACACCCAGCAGCACGACACCTACTACATCGTCGCTCACTTCCACTATGTGCTCTTCGGTGGCGCGTTCCTGGCCTTCATGGGCGCCTTCTACTACTGGTGGCCCAAGATGTTCGGCCACAAGTTGAGCGAAAAGGTGGGTCACTGGAACTTCTGGCTGATGATGATCGGGTTCAACCTGACTTTCGGACCCCAGCACATTCTCGGTCTGCAGGGCATGCCGCGCCGGGTCTACACCTACCTGCCGGGGTACGGCTGGGAGCTGTGGAACTTGGTCTCGACGATCGGGTCCTATCTGTTGGCCCTTTCGGTCCTGCTGTTCATCATCAACGTGGTGGTCTCCCGCCGCAAGGCGCACGCTGCCGGTCAGTTCTCCTGTGAGCCGGACCCGTGGGATGCACGGACCCTGGAATGGACCGTGTCGTCTCCGCCGCCGGAGTTCGACTTCTATGAGATCCCCGAGGTGCACGACCTGGACGAGGCGTGGCACCGCAAGTACGCCGAAGACGAGAACGGCCGTCTGGTGAGGATCGCCAAGATGGAAGACGTCATGGACTCACCGAACGGCAAGACCCCACACATGCCGTCACCGTCGTACTGGCCGATCGTCGCGGCATTCAGCGTCATGCTGATCGGCTACGGCATCATCTTCAACCTCGCCCTGTGCGCGGTGGGCGTGTTCCTGCTGTTCCTCAGCACGGTGGCCTGGGGAGTGGAGCCCTCCACCGAGGAAGATGTGCCCCCTGCCGAACCGCCGACGCCGGATTCCGGTGAAACCGGTGCCGCCCGCGAGATTCACGAGGTAGGAGCCAATGTCTGACGTCGCCATTGCTCGGGACGCACCAGGTCATGGATCTCACGATGAGGTGCACGACCCGTATCCGGGCCTGAGTTCGAACACCAGCACCGGTGTCTCCCACGCCAAGATGGGCATGTGGATCTTCCTGGCGTCGGACTGTCTGCTCTTCGGTGCGTTCATCTCGGCCTATCTGCTCTACAACGGCCGTGCGCAGCAGGGGCCGACGCCGGGCGATGTCATCAACATCCCGTTCACGTCGACCTCGACCTTCGTGCTGCTGATGAGTTCGCTGACCATGGTGCTCGCCGTCTCGTCGGCGCACCGGGGCGACGAGCGCCGTTTGCGTCTCTGGCTCGTGACCACCGCGATTCTGGGTGCGAGTTTCATCGCCGGCCAGGCGTACGAGTTCCAGACGATGGTGCAGGAAGGGCTGGGCTACACGACCAACATCTTCGGGTCGTCGTTCTACAGCCTCACTGGCTTCCACGGCGTGCACGTCACGATCGGTATCATCATGTTGCTGATCCTGCTGGGCATGTCGCTCCGGGGCCGTCTGCCCAAGGCGAAGGCCGAAGTCGTCGAGGTGATCGGTCTGTATTGGCACTTCGTCGACGTCGTGTGGATCGTGATCTTCACCGTCGTCTACCTGATCCACAAATAGGAGTACGATGTCCGATCAGTCGATCGCCACCTACGAGCACGCCGGCGAGGGCGACATCGCCCTCGAGCATGCCGTGTCAGACAAGACCTATGTGCTGGTCGCGATCTTCCTGGCGGTGATGACCGCCTTCGAGGTGGTCGTCAGCTACACCAGGGACCAGCTCGGACCGTTCCACGACTGGGCGCTGATCATCCTCATGGCGATCAAGTTCATCTGCGTGTGCCTGTACTTCATGCATCTCAAGTTCGATCACGCAATGACCCGGCGGATCTTCTTCTTCGGGCTCTCGGTCGCGGTACTCGTCTATTGCGGCATGCTGGGAACCTTCCACTACTGGGCCTCGGGCTTTCGCTGATGTGAAGTCCCGGGTTCGACCCAACGCTCACAGGCGGTTGCCGAGAGTGAGGTGCCGTGGAGTTCGTCTGGACCCTTGCAGCACTCGAAGGTGATCTGAAACCCCAACCATGGCGGTGGGTACCCCACCCCGAGGTCTGGGTGATGGTCGCCGTCCTGGTGTTGATGTACCTGTACGCGACCCGGGTGATCGGGCCCAAGGTGGTCCCGGCCGGCGAGCCGATCATCACGCGTTCCCAATCACGGTGGTTCTTCACCGGCCTGGTGCTGTTGTGGATCGCGGTGGACTGGCCGCTCCACGACCTGGCCGAGGACTACCTCTACAGCATCCACATGATCCAGCACCTGATGCTGACGTGGGTGATCCCGCCGATGATGCTGATGGCGATGCCCGAGTGGCTGGCCCGGCTCGTGCTGGGTCGGGGACGCACCTATGAGGTCTTCCGCCTCATCACGCGTCCGCTGTTCGCCGGTCTGCTCTACACGGCCCTGTTCGCGTTGAGCCACCTGCCGACCATCGTCGACGATTCCGTTCGCTGGTCGAGCGTGCACTTCTCCGTGCACCTGATCATCGTGCTTTCGGCACTTCTCATGTGGAACTGCGTCTGTGGCCCGCTGAAGGAACTCCGCTCCAGCCTGCCGGTGCAGTGCATCTACCTGTTCCTCCTCGGCGTGTTCCCGATCATTCCGGGCGCATGGCTCACCTATTCACAGGACGTCGTCTACAAGGTCTACATCCACCCCTGGCATTCGTTCTGGGGTCTGACTCCGCTGGGGGACCAGCAGATCGCCGGCTTCATCATGCGGGTGATCGGCGGGACCTACGCCGGGGTGATCATCATCGTGTTGTTCTTCCGCTGGGCGAGAGAACTCACCGAGAACGACGACGAAGACCTGCGTTCCCGCGACCGCGAGCGCATCGCCCGGTTCCGCGCCGAACATCCTGATCCGCTCACTTCCAACGAAAGAACCGGGCAGCCAACACCGGGGTGACGATCGCCCACGCGATGAGCACGGCCCAGGCGTAGCCGGGCACGCCGCTCCCGTTCAACGCCCCACGGCACGCCTCGGAGAGAGCGGTGGCCGGTAGGGCCTTCACGACGGGTTGGAACCCGTCGGGGAAGTGGTCGATCGGGACGATCACACCACCGAGCAGCAGCAACACGATGTAGAGCCCGTTCGCCGCTGCCAGTGTGGTGAGGGCCGGAAGGGTGCCGGCGAGCAGCAGCCCGAGCCCGGCGAAGGCGATCGTTCCCAGCACGATTGCGGCCAGGATCGATGCGTAGAGCACCCCTTCGGGTCGCCAGCCGAGGGCGAATCCTTCCAGGGTCAACACGATGATCTGGAGGATCTCGATCGCGACGATCGAGCACGTCTTGGCCGCGAGCAACTCGCCGCGTCGCAGCGGCGTGACCGCAAGGCGTTTGAGCACCCCGGTGGAGCGTTCGAAACCGGTCGCGATCGCAAGGGAGACCATGGCGGTCGACAGCACCGCGAGCGCGACGATGCCCGGGTAGAGAAAATCGACGACCTCGTCGCGGTCGATGCCGAGCAGGTCGACCTTGGCGAAGAACACCAACAACCCGACGGGAATGGCGAAGGTCAACAGCAGCGACTCTCCCCTGCGCAGGGTGAGCAACAACTCGACGCGGGTCTGCGCGGCGAGCCGACTCGATCGGGGCGCCGGGCCGCTCACGGTGAGGTCGCTCATCGCTTCGCTCCGGTCGATTCGCCGCGGCGACGTCGCGCACGCCGCCCTCTGCGTCCACGTCCGGCGCCGTCCGCCGGTTCGACAACATCGATGTCCGCGGTGTTCGTGAGGGCCAGAAACACGTCCTCGAGCCGGTGCCGGCCAGCTCGCAGGTCGGCGAGCGGGAGGTCGTGTTCGGCCAACCACGCGGTGAGCTGCGCGACGGCGGCCGGCGTCGGTGCGGTCGCCACGCGGTACTCGCCGGGCGATTCTTCGGTCACCGCCGCGCCCAGCGCGGCACCGAGCGTCGCGGTGTCCAACCCTGCCGGCGCCCCGAAACGGATCTCGGTGTTGTGTTCGCCGGCGGTGAGTTCGCTCGGGCGTCCCGCGGCGATGACGCGGCCATGGTCGATGATCACGACGCGGTCGGCGACGTGTTCGGCTTCGGCGAGGTCGTGCGTGGTCAGAAGCACGGCGACCCCGTCGTCGGCCAGGTCGCGGACGACTTTGCGGACGAGTTGGCGCCCGGCCACGTCGACACCCGCGGACGGTTCGTCCAGGAAGGCGACCCGGGGGTGGCCGACGAGCGCGAGCGCGAGCGACAGTCGCTGTTGTTCACCGCCGGAGAGCTGGCGCCACATCGAACGGGCGCGTCGGCTCAGCCCGACCCGGGCGAGCAGCTCGTCGGGGTCGGCGGGGGCGGCGTGGAAACCGGCATAGAGTCGGAGCATCTCGATCGCCCGGATCCCCGGGTCGACGCCACCGCCCTGCAGCATCACGCCGATGCGGGGAGCCAGCGCAGCGCGGGCTGCGATCGGGTCGGCGTCGAGCACCCGGACCCGTCCGCTCGCCGGGGCCCGGTAGCCCTCGAGGGTCTCGACGGTCGAGGTCTTGCCGGCACCGTTCGGGCCGAGCAGCGTGACGACCTCTCCGGAGCCCACGGTGAAGCTGACCCCGTCGACGGCGACGAGGTCACCGTAGGTGACGACCAACTCGTCGACCTCGATCGCTGCCACGGCAATCGACGCTAGTGCCGTGACTCGTGCCCGCCCCACCCTGCCCTCACCCGTCCCTCACCCGTCCCCCGCCCAGCATCCACCCCTACCCAAACTTCGGGAGGTTACGTGCGCTGTTCGCACCGAACCTCCCGAAGTTCGCCGCGAGAAGCGGGTATCTCGTGGGAAGCGACGGGCCAGATGGCGACTACCGTTGAACGACGTGCTCGACATCCGTGCGATCCGTAGCGACCCCGACCAGGTGAAGGCGTCACTCGCCCGGCGGGGCGTCGACACCTCCGCGATCGACACGGTGCTCGCGCTTGATGCGCGACGTCGGGAGTTGGTCACCCAGCGCGACGAAGCCCGCGCCGAGATCAAGGCACTCTCCAAGCAGGTCGGGCGGCTTCGCGGGTCGGATGATCCCGCCGCGGCCGAGGCCGCGATGGATCGCAGTCGTTCGTTGGGCGATACCGTCGACGGGTTCGATGCCGCGGAGCACACCGTCGCCGCGGAATTGCACGAGTTGCTCCTCGGCATCCCCAACGTCATCCACGGCGACACGCCGGATGGCGCGTCCGACGCCGACAATCCGGTGGTCCGCGAGGTGGGTGACACCAGCGGTTTCGCACAGCACCAGCGTGTGCCTCATTGGGACATCGGCGCCGAATTGGGGATCCTCGACACCGAACGGGCGGCGAAGCTGACCGGGGCGATGTTCGTTATGCTCCGCGGTGCCGGGGCGACGATGTCGCGGGCACTGTGCCAACTGGCGCTCGACCGCAACGCGGATGCGTTCGAAGAGATCCGTCCGCCCAGTCTCGTGTCGACCGAGACGCTCACCGCCTCGGGTCAGCTCCCCAAGTTCGCCGACGACGCGTACGCGATCGAACGTGACGACCTGTGGTGCATCCCCACCGCCGAGGTGCCGCTGACCTCGGTCGCGGCGGGGGAGATCCTGGAGGAGGCCGATCTGCCCGAGCGCCTGATGGCGTACTCGCCATGCTTTCGCCGTGAAGCGGGCGCAGCAGGGCGGGACACCCGCGGCATGTTGCGGGCCCACGAGTTCGACAAGGTCGAGATCCTCTCCTATGCCACGCCGTCACAGGCGCCGGCCATGCTCGACGAACTCGTCGCACGGGCCGAGGGCACGATCGCAGCACTGGGGCTCACCTATCGGGTCATCGAGATCTGTGCCGGAGACCTCGGCCAGAGCCACCACCGCTCGTTCGACATCGAGGTGTATGCCCCGGGATGCGACATGTGGCTGGAGGTGTCGTCGGTGTCGTGGTTCTCCGACTACCAGGCGAGGCGGGCGAACATCCGCTACCGACCCGCCCCGACTGCGGATGACCCGAAGCCGGCCACGACAATGGTGCACACCTTGAACGGCTCCGCGTTGGCCGTGCCCCGGGTGTGGGCGGCGATTCTCGAGACCTATCACAATGCCGACGGCACGGTCAGCGTGCCCGAGGCGCTGCTGCCCTATATGCGAGGTATCGCCACCATCGGTGCCTGAGAGGATGCGCCGACAGGCGCATCCGACGAGAGCGGGAATGGACCGCCGACCCCGAGGAGGTCGACGGTCCGCGGTTCCCGCGATCTGTCGAATGGCGTTACAGCCCCATGCCGTATCCGGTGCACACCGGCTGGAAGCCGGGCGTGTTCGGGCCGAGCTGGTTCATCACGTTCTGCAGGGTCGGTGAGTCGAGGAACATCCCGATGTGGCCGACGTTGTCGTCCGGGCACTGGTTCTGGACGAGGATGTTCGTGACGTTCGGACCCGACAGGAAAGCGTTCGCATACGGGGTGACGACCTCGTCGTGGGAGGTTTGGAGCACGACATAGCGGACGCCGGGAACGGTGTCGCCGTCGGCCCACAGGGCGTTCTGGAAGCTCGATCCGACTTCCTGTTGGACCAGCCCGGGCGTGCCGAGCACGAGGATCGAGTTCGCGAATCCGAGCAGGTTCAAGCTCGATCCCAACGTGACCACGCCGCTGAGAGTGGTGCCGTGGTTGGAGGGCGACAGGCCGATCAGCGTGTCGACCTTCGCGGCGCCGCCGAGACGCTTGATGTAGTAGTTCGGCATCATTCCACCCTGGGAATGGCCGACGATGTCGACCTTGGTTGCCCCGGACTTCGCGGTGACCTTGTTGACGAACGCCTTGAGCTCCTGAGCGGAGTCGGCGATGTTCGCCAATCCGCCGAAGCGCCCGGCCGAGAACAGGTTCATCCCGTAATTGAGGGCGTACACGCAGTAGCCCGCGTTCTTGAGCATGGGGGACAACGCGACCCAATTCGAGCCGAGGTTCTCGATGGTGCCGTGCACCAGTACCACCGGCTTCGGATGCGCGGCGGACGGCTTGCAGTTCCAGTCGTTCGCCCCGGCCACGGTGTTCGGGCTCGCCACGTAGGCGGCGAGCGAATCACCGAAGTCACCGATCGGCAATTGCTCGGGCGGATCGGGATCACACGCTGCAGCGATCAGCACGAGGGACGCGACGACGGCGGCAATGGCTGTCCGGCGAGAACGACGAACGGGATGCTCGGGCATGAAGACGAACCTCGTGTGACGGAAGTTACATTACTGCGGGTAACAGTAATAATCGCGAGCAGATTGTGCAACGGGTTTTCGAGAAGTTTTATCCCGCCGTCGACGCCCGGTCGGCCGAGGCAGCTTCGTCGAGGCTGTCGCGGGTCGCGCGGTGGATCGCATCCGGGGTGAGCGCACCGAGAAAGCGCCCATCGTCATCGGCGACCGGCAGCCAACCCTCGTCGTCGAGCAGCAGGGCCGCCATCGCCTCACGCAACGTCGTGCGACCTTCGGTGAGCTGTGAAGGTGCCGCCCGGCCAGATTCGGGGCGAACTCGCTCAGGGTCGGTCGCTGCCCGCGATCCGACGAATCTGCCTGCCGCATCCAACACGACGGCGACCGCGGGGGTGTTTCCGTCGATCGCTGCGGTGACCGCACCGGGAGAGTCCGTGGCCGTGACCCGAGGCATCTCGACCAGGTGAGAACGGTCCACCGTGGTGACCTCGAGTCGGCGCAGGCCCCGATCCGCGCCGACGAAAGACGTCGCGAAGTCACCATCCGGAGAACCGAGCAGCCGGTCGGGGGTGTCGACCTGGACGAGCGTGCCACCGGTCGCGAACAAGGCGATTCGGTCGCCGAGACGGACCGCCTCGTCGAGGTCGTGGGTGACGAACACGATCGTCTTGGACAGCTCGGCCTGCATCCGCACGAACTCGTCTTGTAGTTCGGTGCGGGTGATCGGGTCGATCGCCCCGAATGGTTCGTCCATCAACAGCACCGGCGGGTCGGCGGCGAGCGCGCGGGCCACCCCGACCCGCTGGCGCTGCCCGCCGGACAGCTCGCTCGGGTACCGCTTCGCATAGGTGTGGTCGAGGCGCACCATGTCGAGCATCGCGGTCACCCGCTCGTCGATACGGTGACGGTCCCAGCGGAGCAGGCGGGGAACCGTGGCAATGTTCTCACCCACACTCAGGTGCGGGAACAACCCGACCTGCTGGATCACATAGCCCACGTGACGACGCAATGCGACCGGGTCGACATCGGTGACGTCGTCGCCGTTCAGAAAGATCCGTCCCGAGGTGGGTTCGATCAACCGGTTGATCATCCGCAGGGTGGTGGTCTTGCCACACCCCGACGGACCGATCAACATCATGATCTCACCCTCTCGGACGGTGAGATCGACGTTGTCGACCGCAGGTGGCGCGCCCGCGGCATAGCGCTTGGTGACGCCGTCGAGGCGGATCATTTCCCGGTCTGTCCCGTGCAGGGGCACCTTTTCACACTAACGTCGAAGCATTCGACCCACCGGTCACGCCGGTCGTGACACCCCGTCACGGTGCAGGACGTGGATTCCGGGAACGAGCTTCGGGGCGCCCCAACAAGCGGGAGGAGCTCATGTGACACCCCTCCAACCGAGCCTCCAGCCGATCCTGCACCCGATGCTGGCAAGCAACACCGAGCGTTGGCTGTGGTGGCCGTGGATCGGTGACAACGCCGGCGTGATCCGCCACGACCTGTGGGTGCACATCGAGTTGACCGTGATCGCCGTGGTCGCCGGACTGATCGTGTCGCTGCCGTTGGGCATCTGGGCCCAGCGCCGCCCCCGCACGCTCGGCCCCGTGCTGGGCGGAGCCGGCGTGCTGTACACGATCCCCGCACTCGCCGCCTTCGCCCTGCTCATCCCCTACACCGGCAGCGGCAACCTCACCGCCGTGATCCCGCTGACCGCGTACACCCTGCTCATCCTGGTGCGGAACATCGTGACCGGCCTCGACGGGGTGCCCGACGAAGCACTCGAAGCGGCCGACGCGATGGGTCTGACCCGCTCGCAACGACTGTGGCGCTTGGAGCTGCCCCTCGCGACGCCCGCGATCATGGCCGGCGTGCGGGTCGCGACCGTGTCGACCATCGGCATGCTCACGATCGCCGCGTTGGTCGGCCTGGGCGGTCTCGGGCACCTGATCATGGTCGGGCTGAACCGTCCGATCCGCACCGCGGTCACCGTCGGGGCGGTGCTGTCGGTCGCCTTCGCGGTCGTCGCCGACATCTGCCTCGCCGTGCTGCAGCGCAAGCTCTCGCCTTGGGCGAACAACAGGTCGGTGAGCACGGCATGATCATCGCGAGCATCATCGACGAGGTGTCGGTCTGGCTGCGTACGCCCGACAACTGGTGGGGACCCCGGGGCATCTTCGCCCGGCTGAGTGAGCATGCCCAGATGAGCTTCGCGGCGCTGGCCGCGGTGATCGTGCTGTGCGTGCCGATCACCGTCTGGCTCGGACACCGGCGCCGCTGGGGGGTCCTCGCCATCAACGTGTCCAACGCCGGACGGGCGATTCCGTCGTTCGCGATCCTGGTCGTGGGCACGCAACTGTTCGGGCTGCAGGACGTGCCCGTCATCGGCTCGTGGTTCGTGTTCATCGCGCTGATCGTGTTGGCCGCCCCCTCGATCGTGACCAATGCCTGGGTCGGGGTCGCCGAGGTTCCCGACGACGTGCGCGACGCGGCGCGGGGCATGGGGCTCACCGAATTCCAGGTGCTGTGGCGGATCGAACTCCCCCTGGCACTCCCACTGATCATGGGCGGGATCCGCACCGCGGCCGTGCTGACCGTCGCCACGGCCACGATCGCCGCGCAGGTCGGCTCAGGAGGGCTCGGACGCTTCATCGTCGAAGGCTTCGCGCTCGGCCCGGATGCCTACGACGAAGTCTTCTCCGGCGCGATCCTCGTCGCACTCTTCGCCCTGGCCACCGAAGGGATCTGCGCCCTGCTCCAGCGTCTGGTCACCCCGGTCGCGCTCCGCCAGCCGTCGAGGCGTGCCATCGACGCGGCCGAGAAGTCAGATGCCCCCGACACCACAGTCCCGACGCTGCAGGCGGCGTGATGAGCCCGGCTATCGATCATCGTTCCCACCACCTTCTCCAACCACAACAAAGGAGGGCCACCATGCGCCCCACTTCCCATTCGAACTCGACCGGGCGTCTCGGGGCGCTCCACCGGCCAGCGCGGCTGCTCGGCGCGGGGCTGCTCGCGGGCATGCTCACGGTGTCCGCGGCGTGTGCCAGCTCCAGTGACTCGAATTCAAGTGACACGACCACGGCGGCGGCGGCCACCACGGCCAACAGCGCCGCAGGAGTGATCGACTTTCGTTCGCTCGATGCCGGTGGTCCCCAGACGATCGGTGCCCTCGAGGCCGGATCGATCGACATCGCGGAGCTGTTCACGTTCACGCCGGCGATCGCCGAGAACGGCTGGGTCACCCTCGAAGACGACAAGAACCTGCAGGCCGCCGACAACTTCGTGCCGTTGATCAACTCCGAGAAGAACACCGACGAGGTCGGTGCCGTGATCGACGCGGTGACCGAGAAGCTCACCCACGACAACGTCATGGACATGGTGAAGCAGGTGGCCGTCGAAGGGAAGAATCCCGAAGACGTGGCCTCCGAGTGGCTCGAGTCCAACGATCTGCCCGGTTCGCTGAAGGCGACCGGTTCGCTCACGGTGGGTTCGGCGAACTTCGCGGAATCCGAAGTCGTGGGCCGACTCTATGCCGGAGCCCTGGAGAAGGCCGGTGTCGACGTGAGCTTCAAGGATGCCGTCGGGGCACGCCAGGTCACGATGCCGATGATGGAGAAGGGCGACATCGACCTGATGCCCGAGTTCACCTACAGCCTGTTGGCGTACCTGGACTCCAAGGCCGAACCGTCCAATGATCTCGACGCGGTCGTAGCCGATCTCACCGAGGCGCTGCCCGACTCGCTGAGCATCCGCGAAGCGAGCGACGTGTCGGACGTGAACGTGTTCGTCGTGACCCCCGAGACAGCCGAGAAGCACGATCTGACCACGATCTCGGATCTGGCGAACGTGTCGGACACCCTCACCCTCGGTGGCCCTCCCGAATGCCCCGAGAACGCGGCCTGCATCCCGGGGTTGAAGAAGGTTTACGGACTGCAGTTCAACATCAAATAGCGCTCATCGCACCAGGTCGGGTGCAACCGCTCGACGCGATCCACGCGGGACGACCTCGACGGCTCTAACGTGATTCGCCGTGACCGTGGCGGACGTGCCGGTGAACTGGATCGACCTGTGCGACCCGACCGAAGCCGAGCTGTGCGACGCCTGGCCCCGGCCGTTGGCGCCCGAAGTGGTCACGGCGCTGTGCGCGCCATCCGATCACGAAGACCTGCCCCGCCCCCGGTTCACCACCGGGGGCGGGATGGTCGTCGGTGTATTCCTGCTGCCGGTTCTGGTGAGTGAACACGATCATCTGTTCCACCAGGAGATCGATCTGGTCATGGCTACCGACGCGATCCTCACGGTGCGCAAGACCCCGCGGGGGCCCGATGGGACACCGTCTGGTGACCCTGCGTACGCCATCGACGAACTCACCAGCTACGTCCGCAACGGCACCGGACAGCTTCCCGGCCACGTGGCCCGGTTCATCGTCGACGACGTGGCCGAGGCATTCCTCGACCTCATCGACGTCTTGTTGGACCTGATCGACGAGTTGGAGGACGGTCTCGACGCTGCCGAGGTCCGAGTGGTGCAACGGCGCATCTCGGAGTTCCGCCACGACGTATTGCGGCTCCGTCGAATCTTGGGGCCCACCCGTGACGCGGTGCGTCGGGTGGTTGACGGCCGGGTCGAGCTGGACGACGATGCGTTGTTTCCCCGTGAGCTCGAGCTCGCGTTCGGCGACGTGGAGGACAAGTTGCTGCGGGCCGGTGATTCGCTCGAAGGTGCCCGGGAACTCATCGGCGGGGTGCGCGACTACATCCAGGCGAAGGTGGCGAACGATCAGAACGAGGTGATGAAGCGGCTCACCGCCGCCGCCTCGATCCTGTTGGTGCCGACGTTCATCGTGGGGTTGTACGGGCAGAACTTCCGGGAAATGCCCGAATTGGGATGGCGGTACGGCTATGCGTTCTCCTGGGCGCTGATCATCGTGACCACGGCCCTGCAGGTGTGGTGGTTCCGCCGAAAACGTTGGATCTGACTGCGCGGTCGCCCGACGATGCGCCTCGCCGCGCGTCAGCTCGCGTGGTCGCGGGGGGCGCGCAGCAGCGACACGAACAGGGCCAAGGCGACGACGAAACCGAGGATCAGCCCGATGCGCACGGCGCCGAATCCGTCGACCCAGTTGGCGATCGAGCCCGACCAGCCGGTCACCGTGTTCACGGTGGTTCCGCCGCTCACCGACGAGGTGCCGTGCAGGTTGCGCAGCTCCACCGTGCCGTACCAGCCGACATACAGCCCGGCGGCGAGCACCAGCGCCCCGGCGATCCGCGAGATGAACGGCATGAGCCGGCGCAGCCCCCGTACCAGCGAGACACGCGCTCCCGCGATCGCGACCGTGAGCGACATCATGACCACGGCCATGCCGAGGCCGTAGGCGAGGTACACGATCAGGCCCGATGCGACGTTGTGACGGCTGATCGTGCCTGACACCGTCGCGATGAACACCGGCAGGGTGCAGCCCAGCGAGGCGATCGCATAGCTGACCCCGAACAGGTACATCGACGACAGCGTGCGGTCCTTGCCGCCCTTCTCGAGTCGGGGGAGCGAGAACGTCGGTTCCCAGCCGATCAACATGGCGATACCCAGGCACACCAGCACCATGGCGATGATCAGGGTCAGCCACGGTGCAATGGCGTACACCCCGACCGACGCCCAACTCAGCAGCCCGCCGGCGATGGCGAACAGTGTCATGAACCCGGCCGACACGACCGCGCCCACCGCGATCGCCCGGCCCACGCCGATACGCGGCACCTCGGCCGTCGACGTGTCCGTCGTACCCAGAAAATACGACAGGTAGGCTGGCAACATCACGAACCCGCACGGGTTGACCGTGGCGAGCATGCCCGCCCCGAACGCCACCGCGACGGGAGCGTCGATCATGATGGCCCGATGGGCACCATCGACGTCACGCCTTCGGAACCTGGATCCCCAGGTAGTCCTGGACCGCGACCCGCATCTCCGCGTCGGACAGTTCGCCGTAGCGGTGGCCGATGATCTTGCCCTTCGCGTCGACCCACAGGGTCATCGGCTGGGCGGTGATGTTCAGCCCCGACACCAGGAGCAGTTTCGGATCACGGACGATCTCATAGGAGACTCCGGTCTGTTTCACGAACGACCGGGTGATCGACTCGGAATCACCCAGGTTCACGCCGACGACCTGGAACTCGTCACCGGCTGCGTTGTGGAGTCGCTCGAGCGCGGGCATCTCGGTGCGGCACGCCACGCACGCAGACGAGAACATGTTGAGCATCGTCGGCTTGCCCTCGACGACGTTGGCCAGGTCGGTGACCTCACCGTCCATCGTGAGGAGTCCCGACGGGGGAAGGGTCGTGGCCGTGAACGAGCCGTCGTCGGCTTTGAGTTGCATCGTCGAGATGTCGCCCGTTTCGCTCGTCGTCGACTCCGTCTTGGACGCGTTCACGAAACCCATCACTACAGCGAAGGCGAGGACGATCACGAACGCGCCGACCGTGTAGATGATCGCCAGACGGGGGTCGAACCGTCGGCGCCCCGGGGACGGCGCATCGCCGGATGCGTCGGGGTCGTCGGCCGCGTGATCGTTGTCGAGTGTGTCGGTCATGGCTGGGAAGAACTCCGGTCCACCGCGAGGCACAAGGGTACCCGGAGGTACCGAGATCGGCACATTCTCCCGGGGGTGTCATTTAATCGCTTGACGGGCGCTCGGGAACATGGTCCTATGGTTCGGTCGGGAACCCCCCGACCCTCCACTCAGCACCGCCGAGTGGGGCGCTTCGACCGACACGGACCGACCATGAGCGTGATGCGCACCCTGCATGCCACCGCCGCGAATGCCTGGTCCGACGCGCGCTCGAAGGCCTATGGCATTTCCGGTGTGCTGCGCCCGTCCGGTTCCGTATTTGCCACGGTGACTGCCATCGCTCCGACCGGAGCGGGCGCCCCTTCCCGAAGACCGACCTAGGAATCCACTCACGTGGTGCACCAGCGGCCGTCGGGAAACCCCGACGGCCATTTCGCGTTGGCCCCACTTCCCCCTCGCCCCCTGTTTGACCCTTTCTGCTTCACCCCTAGAGCCAAGAGACAAGAAAGTGAGCGGTAATGCCCGCCGAACAGCGTTTGACCACGACATTCCAAGCCGAACTGGCCGACGAAACCCACGACTGGTGGGACGACGCAGCCTGCAACACCTCCCACGGCGGCCTCACCGCGCTGTTCTTCTCCGACGAACTCGGCGACATCGCCGAAGCGAAGCGCATCTGCGTGAACTGCCCGGTGCTGGAAGACTGTCTCGCGGGAGCCATCGAGCGGCGCGAGCCGTGGGGCGTCTGGGGAGGCCAGTTGTTCCTCAACGGACGGGTGCTCGCGTCCAAACGCGCCAGAGGACGCCCGCCCAGGGTTCCGCGGCCCGAGGACGACCTGCCCGACGTGCCCGTCCCGGCTCACCTCGAGGGTCGTCTCAGGCGTCACACCGCATCGGTCGCCTAGGGCCGGGTCAAGTACCGGGTCAAGTACCGGGTCACGCATCCCCGACCCAATGCGAACTTCGGGAGGTTGGTTCGGCACTGCGCGCCGATCCTCCCGAAGTTTGCGGCGGCCAGAGGCCGGTCTCGTGATCAGGGGTGACCGTGAGGGTCAGGCGCGGGCCGCGCCGGCGGGGTCGGTCGGATCCTTGAACAGGAGCCGGCGGTACTGGCGCAACTCCTCGATGCTCTCGCGGATATCGTCGAGTGCCCGGTGTGCCCCCTGCTTGGCGGGCACCTGGGCGAGTTCGTCGGGATACCAGCGACGGGCCAGTTCCTTGATGGACGACACATCCACCGAGCGGTAGTGCAGGAACTCCTCGATCTCGGGCAGCCATCGGAGTAGGAATCGGCGGTCGGTGCCGATCGAATTTCCACACAGCGGCACCGTGCGCGCTTCGTCGATGTGGGCCTTCAAGAACGCGAGCGTCTGCGCGCCCGCATCGGCAAGCGACAACGTCGAGGCACGAATCTGCTCGGTCAGGCCGCTCTTGGCGTGCATCTTGACCACGACGTCGTCCATTTTGGCCAACTCTTCATCGGTCGCATGGATCACCAGATCCGGCCCTTCGGCGATGATCTCGAGGTCGTCGTCGGTGATCAAGGTGGCGATCTCGACGATGACGTTGTGCTCCGGGTCGAGCCCGGTCATTTCCAGATCCATCCAGGCGAGCATGGGGTCAAAGTTACGCCTTCGGTGGGAGCGTCGGTGACCGTGGCCCGTCTACGCCAGGATGTTCGATCGCCACGGCCCCGAACCCGCCGTCGACGGGCACGATCGCGCCGGTCGTCGCCGGGAACCAGTCCGACAGCAACGCGACGCAGGCTTTCGCGGCCGGCACGGGGTCGCGAACGTCCCAGCCGAGTGGGGCTCGGGCGGCCCAGGCGGACTCGAACTCGTCGAAACCGGGGATCGACCGGGCGGCGAGCGTGCGCAGCGGCCCGGCGGCAACCAGGTTGACCCGGATCCCCTTGGGTCCCAGGTCACGGGCCACGTAACGGGCGGTGGCCTCCAGCGCCGCTTTGGCCACACCCATCCAGTCGTACTGGGGATAGGCGCGGGTGCCATCGAAGTCGAGGCCCACGATCGCCCCACCGGGTGGCATGAGCGGGCCGAGGGCCGCGGCGAGCGGCGCGAGCGAATACGCCGACACCTGCAACGCGGTGGCGACGTCTTCCCAGGGAGCGGAGAGCACCCCGTCGCCCAGACACGACTCGGGCGCGAACGCGACCGCATGGAGCACGCCGTCGAGGTGTCCCCAGCGGGCGCGGATCTCATCGGCGAGCGCGGGGAAGTCGTCGGGTCGGGTGACGTCCAACTCGAGCACCTCGGCGGGCCGCTCGAGGTGTCTGACGATGCGTTCGGTGAGTCGCTTGGCTCGACCGAACGACGTGAGGATCACCTCTGCGCCCTGCTGTTGGGCGAGTCGGGCGACCGAGGTGGCGATCGAATCGCGGGTCAACACACCGGTGATCAGCACCTTGGAACCTTCGAGCAGCACGGGTGACCTCCTGGTCGTCAGCGGAGGCTACCCGGCCTCGTCATGAGGCTCCGATGCCGTGAACCCACCGATTCCGCCAGAGAACGTCACCCCGCCCTGACAGACAGGGGAACGGCGATGGGTGGTTGCGATTCGGCGGGCAGGTCTGGGCGAGCGAAGAGGAGTGCACCACTAGGGTCGTCCGGGAGAGCACGAACCTGACGACAAGGTGAGACGACCGAACGATGAAGCGGAACCCGTCACGAACCAAGCTGTGGCTCATAGGAACCCTCGTGTGCGTGGTCACCGCATGCTCGACCGGCGTCGGTGACGAGGCAGACGGCGAATCGAAGCGACCGGCCACGAAGGTCACCGCCGGCGCCGACGGCCCCTCCGGTGACGACCCGCAGGTCGAGCTCACCGATGAGCAATCAGCACACTTGGTCGACGACGCCGACACCACCTGGGACGTCGAGTTGTCCGACGCCACGACCCTGGTGGACGGGGACGCGCTCGCAGCTCTGAAGTCCACCGATGGCGACGGTGGGTTCACCTTCGACGCGGGGCTGGCCGAGAAGGCCGGACTTGATCTGTCCAAGGGCCGGGTGTTGCTGGTCGCCGGCGACTCGCTCGGGCGTATCACCGACCGCTCGGCCGGCGCGGGCTCGGTGAAGGTCACCACCGAATCGGCGTCGCTCGCCGACGCCATCGAGGACGGCACCGTGGGTTGGGACGTGCCGCTCGACTACGACTTCGAGCAGTTCGTCACCGATGAGTCCGGATCATCCGGAGGTGCCGCGGTCGAACCGAGCGGGTATTCGTCCGATGCATCCACCCCACGTTTGACCGAGATTGCGATGGCGATGCCCGACGGGCGACGCGTGCCTGTGGTCAGCGCCGACGACGATGACGATGGTGAATCACCGGCCGGGCTGGAAGGGCCTGAGATCACCGTCAAGCCCGATGAAGGCACCGTTGACTGGGTGATGTCGCTGGATGGCACCAAGTATCAGTTCCGCATCACCGCCAAGGGAGAAACGGCGACGTTCCTGGTGGTGGTGTCACGCGGCGGCGACGACCCGACCATGGCGTACCGGGGTGAAGGCACCGTCGGTGCGTTGCGGTCGGCATCGTCGAGCACCTTTACCGGTGGCAGAGTGGCCGGCTCCACGGTGGGCGTCGACGGGCTGGATGCCAAGCTGAAACTGTCGGCGTCGGTGGCGGGTGCCGGTGTGGCCCCGATCGAGCTCGAAGTGCCGGTGCCGATGTTGAAATTCATCTGGATGGTCGGCCCGATCCCGGTCACCGTGGAGATCAAGGCGAACATCGTCGGCAACGTCAATGCCACCGCACAGGCGTCCGCAACGGCCGAAGCGTCGTTCTCCTACCGGGGCGACGCCGGTTTCTCCTTCGATGGAGGGGACATTTCCGCATCGGGGAACACCGAGATCGACGACATGGACGCCGAGCCGGCTGATTCGGCCGCACCGATGGGGGTGCAAGTCGACGCTCAGTTCGGGGTGGCCTTCCCCGAGCTCTCGATGTCGCTGTTCGGTCAGGGCTTCGTCCCGTCGGTCTACTTCGGCGCCTTCGTGGGTTCCAATCTGTGGTGGGGTGAACCCAAGGCCGGGTTTGCGGCGTCGTCGATCTGCAAGTCCGCCTATGTGCGGGCCGAGGTCGTCGGCAAGTACGACTTCAAGGTGCTCGGAAAGTCGTTGTCCGAAGGGGAACACGAATTCTGGAAGGATCGCAAAGACGCCGATGGTGATACACCGGGCTGTGACCTGAAGCCGAAGGACTGACCCGCCGGCCGGTCGGAGGTCTGACCATGGACGAGCTGCGTTTCGGCATCATCGGCACCGGCATGATGGGGTGCGAACACATCGGCAACCTCGACGCGCTGGCCGGGGCGACCGTCACCGCGTTGAGCGACCCGAACCCCGACTCGCTCGCCGGCGCGGCCACCTTCGTCGACTCTTCCGTGGCGCAGTTCACCGATCATCGGGATCTGCTCGCTTCCGGCTTGGTGGACGCGGCGATCGTCGCGTCGCCGAACCACACGCACCGTTCGGTGCTGGACGACTGCTGGGGTACCGGCATAGCGGTGTTCATCGAGAAGCCGCTGTGTACCACGGTCGTCGACGCGCTCGCGGTGCAGCGGGCCGCGGCCGACCACGACGCGCTGGTGTGGATGGGTCTGGAGTACCGGTACTTCCCGGCGGTGGGTGACTTGATCGGCGAAGTGCGGGCCGGCACGGCCGGGCGGGTGCAGATGGTGACGGTCCGCGAGCACCGGTATCCGTTCCTGGTCAAGGTCGACAACTGGAACCGTTTCAGTGCCAATACCGGCGGCACGCTTGTCGAGAAGTGCTGTCACTTCTTCGATCTGATGAACCAGGTGACCGGCACTCGTCCGGTTCGGGTGCTCGCCAGTGGCGGTCAGAACGTGAACCATCTCGGCGAGGTCTACGACGGGCGGCGCTCGGACATCCTCGACAACGCCTTCGTGATCGTCGACTACCCCGATGGGGTCAGGGCGCTGTTGGATCTGTGCATGTTCGCCGAAGGGTCGCGGTGGGAACAGGACCTCACCGTGGTGGGAGATACCGGCAAGATCGAGGCCCACGTGCCAGGATTCGCCGAGGTCGCCCGAGGCGCGGTGCCGGAGCTGGTGATCGGCAGTCGGGGACCGGACTGGCCCGTCGCCACCCGGACGATCGACTACGGCGAGGTCGGCCACCTGGGTACCCATCACGGGTCGTCGTTCATCGAGCTCGAACGCTTCGCCGATGCGATCCGCACCGGCAGCGAGGCGGCGGTGACGATCGAAGACGGCGTGTGGTCGGTCGCGATGGGCGTGGCGGCGCACCGCTCGATCGACGAGGGTCGCCCGGTCGAGCTGGCCGAGTTCGACCTCGGCGCCTGATCGTCGGCGCCTGACCGGTCGGCGGATTGCCGGCGAGTGGCCCCGACGTTTTGATCAGGCCTCGACGGTCACCTGAATGCTGGGGTAGCCCGACGCCCCGTCGGGGGCCGGTGGCGCCTCTTCGGCGGTCTGGACGGCGCCGGTACCGTCGGTCGCCCGGGCGGTGACGGTGTGGCGGCCCGGGGTGAGGTCCCAGGACCCGTGCCATTGGCGCCAGGTGTCCACGCCGAGTGCGTCGGCCAGTGTCGCCGCGCGCCACGGTTGGTCGTCGATCTTGACCTCCACGGCGTCGATGCCTCGCGCCGGTGCCCAGGCCACCCCGGCGATCACGGTCCGCCCGGACGGCACCGTGCTACCCGGTGCGGGGACGTCGATGCGGGCTTCGGTCTTGATCGGCCCCTTCTTCGACCATCCACGCGGGATCCAGTAGCCGTCGGTGTCCCAGCCGGTGAGCTCGATGGCGGTCAACCATTTCGTGGCCGACACATACCCGTACAGGCCCGGGATCACCAGGCGGGCCGGGAATCCGTGGTCGACGGGCAGCGGCTCGCCGTTCATCGCCACGGCGACCATGGCGTTGTCGCTGCGCTGCGCGATCTCGACGGGGAACCCGGCGGTGAACCCGTCACTCGAATGGCCGATGAGCTGGGTGCCGTCCTCGCGGACCCCGGCCCTGGTCAACAGGTCGGCCAGGCGGACTCCTTGCCATCTGGCGTTGCCGACGAGATCGCCACCGACCTCATTCGACACGCAGGCCAAGGTGATGTCGGCCTCGATCTGGGGCAGGTCCATGAGCTCCGCGTAGTTCAGGGTGAACGGGTGGTCGACGCGGCCCCGCACCTCGAGTTGCCACTGGTCGGGGTCGATCGCCGGTGGGATCAGCGCCGTGTCGATCCGGTAGAACTCGTCGTTGGGCACGTAAAGGGGGGTGAGGCCCGGGATCTGCAGATCGGCTCCCGCTGGTGC
>DASSYG010000242.1:0-2282 GCA_035703405.1 Acidimicrobiales bacterium
TTCTCGTTCCAGGCGGCGCCCCATGCGTCGAGGTCGGCGGTCAGTTCCTTGACGCTGCGGTGAGCTGATCGTTGGAGCTTCTTGGTGGTGAGCTCGGCGAACCAGCGTTCGACGAGGCTCCTTCAGGGGTACTGCTCGGCGCAGGCTTCGCCAGCCTTGCGGGCCCGAGTGATCTCGGTGCGCTCGTTGTTGCGTTGCTTGCGGAAGGTGGTCAGCAGGATGATCCGGCTGTCTTTGGTGAACCGGGTCTCCAGCCAGGCCCGAGCGTGGATGACGAGTCAGGATGGGCGTGGCTGCCTTCGTAGGAGAGCACGGAGTGTCTCGGGGTTCGCGTAGCCGACTCGTAGGGCGATCTCGGAGGCGTTGAGGTTCGTGGTCGCCGAGAGGTGACGGGCCCGTTCGATGCGGAGCCGCTGGACGAAGCCGAGCGGCGTCAGGTTGAGCGTCGATCGCGTTCGGCGCTCAAGGGTGCGTCGGCTGATGCCGATCGAATGCGCAACCGACGCCACATCGAAGGGCTCGTCGAGCCGGGCGCGAACAATGCGCTCGAACTCGATGACGACGGGATCCTCGTGGCGGAGGTGCTCGTAGGCCACGAAGGCGGCCTGCGACGGGCGGTCATCGATGAGCAGCAGCTTGGCGACGTGCTGAGCGAGGTCCGGGCTGATCGACCGCACGAGTGAGAGCGCGAGATCGATGTGGGCGAAGGCGGCGCCAGCGGTGACGAGGTTCCCGTCGGCCACGACCATGGTGTCGAGATCGAGGTCGACGGTCGGGTAGCGGCGTCGGAACTCCGGCGCCAGGAACCAGCTGGTCGTCGCCCGACGGTGGTGCATCCGGCCGGTCTCTGCGACGGCGAAAACGCCGGTGCACGCGGCGGCGATCCGCGTCGTCGCATCATCGAGCCTTCGGAGCGACTCGATTACCGAGCGGGCATCCCGACGCTCGAGCGCCGCGCTCGTGTCGGCAGCGGTGAAGGTCCCGAGTGCGGGAACGACGATCACGTCGAAGTCGCCGCATTCCGACAGCGGGTGCGCCACCGAGAGGGTCATGGACGTCGTCGTGGTCACCCGCCGCTTCGGTCCGACGATGGCGAGCTCGATCGGGGCTATTCGCGGGTCGACGTCGCCGCGGACTCCGTCGGCCACCCGCACGATGTCCACCACCGACGCAACCGCCGAACCGAAGCACCCATCGAGTGCGATCAGCCCGAAGCGCATGACGTGAACAGTAGCAATCCTGTCGTATGCGCCACTGTTCGTGCTGCTCCGATCGCCCTACTGTGCACGCAAGACACGAACGATACGCATACGCCCAAGGAGACCACGATGTCCAACCCTGCCTCGCTTCCCTACGCCTTCGTCGCCAAGATCACCGCCGCCGATGGACAGCACGACGCGCTCCGCGACCTGCTCACCGGCGCTGTCGACCTCGCCAACGAAGAAGCGGGCACCATCGTCTGGTTCGCGGTCAGAACCCACCCGGACACCTTCTGGATCTTCGACGCGTTCCCCGACGAGGCGTCCCGCACCGCCCACGCCAACGGCGCAATCGTCGCTGCCTTGATGGCGAACCAGCAGCTCCTTGGCGCTGCCCCCGAAATCCTGCCGGCCGAAGTCCTCGCATCCAAGCTCCCGTAGGCCGCCACCGGTGACGGACCCCGCCGCGCTGCCCCCGAACGCCTGACCACGTCGAGCCAGTCCCAGATGCGCGGCAAGGCCCACCTACGTTGGGGCCTTTCCAGAGGAGTACAACCTCACCGCCACGGCCACAGCCCTCGCGGTCCTGATGGCGGAGGACCTCGAGGTGACGGTGCTCACCGCCGATGTCCTCGACTGGCTCGCCTCGACTGGCCTTATTCTCCGGCCCGACGTTGGCGATGCCGCCATTGCCTACGCCCCTGCGCTCGAGGATGACTTGGACCTGTAGCCAAGACCTGCCAATACGTACACCCCCGTACCGCGCCGCTCAGTAGAGGGAACAGTGTGGACCGGCCGAGCGCCGGGTGCGCCAGGCGTCGGTTCGGCCCACATGGGCGACGCCGGGGAAGGCGTCATCGGGATCGGCGGGTCGTGAGTGAGCCGGTTCACCGCAAGTGACCGCGCCGACGTGCTTCGGCGACCGCACCGGTGCGGGTGGCCACACCGAGCTTGGCGAACACACTGGCGAGGTGGCTCTTGACCGTGGCCTGACTGATGTAGAGGTCGCGGGCGATGGTGGCGTTGTCGTGACCGTCGGCCACCGCAGCGAGGACTTCCAGTTCCCGTGGGGAGGGGACGTCG
>DASSYG010000317.1:0-18662 GCA_035703405.1 Acidimicrobiales bacterium
GCCGCCGCAAGTTCCTGCTCGGCCCGACCGACTATCCGCGCCGCCGTTGGGTACACGATCCCACCCAGTCCTATGGGGAGTTCGGTCGGCGCAATCAGCTCGACATCTGGCGCAGCCCCGACCTTCGACCGGGAGACAACGCTCCCGTGCTGCTCCAGGTCCACGGTGGGGCGTGGATCATCGGCAACAAGGACCAACAGGGCATGCCCCTCATGGAGCGCCTCGCCGGTCATGGGTGGGTCTGTGTGTCGATCAACTACCGGTTGAGCCCGCGCGCGAAGTGGCCCGCCCACATCGTCGACGTGAAGCGGGCACTTGCCTGGATCAAGACCCACATCGCCGAATACGGCGGCGACCCGGATTTCGTCGCCATCAGCGGCGGCTCGGCCGGAGGTCACCTCTGTTCACTGGCGGCACTCACTGCCAACGAAGCCGAGTTCCAGCCCGGATTCGAAGAAGCGGACACCTCGGTGGCCTGTGCAGTGCCGTTCTATGGCGTGTACGACTTCACCAACCGCGACGGCACCGGGCGTGCCGACATGGATGACATGCTCACCCGCATGGTGATGGGCGTGTCTCGCAGCGAGGACCCCGACGTCTGGGACCACGCCTCGTCGATGAGCTGGGTCGACCACGACGCCCCGCCCTTCATGGTGCTCCACGGCACCAACGACTGTCTCGTACCGGTCGAGCAGGCCCGGTCGTTCGTGGCGATGCTCCGCGAGGCATCGCCGGAACCGGTCGTGTATGCGGAGCTTCCCGGAGCCCAGCACGCCTTCGACGTCTTCGCGTCGCCGCGCAGTCTGTACGCGGTCGATGCGGTGGAGCGATTCCTCGCCGTGATGCACGAGCGCCATCGACGCTCGAAGTCGGCCCCGACGCAGTGACGAGAAGACTCGACGTGGCCGACGCAGCAGCGCTGGTACGTGACCGTGATGTGCTGGGCATCCCGCTCGGACCGGGCCACCCGAACGCGTTCCTCCATGCGCTGGGCACGCGACCGTCCTTCGACGAACTCGTGGTCACCGGCGCGCTGCTCACCGATTTCTACGAACTCTTCGACCGTCCCGGCGTGCGCTACGTCAGTGGCTTCTACGGACCGATCGAACGTATGCTCGCCGACGCGGGCGGCCCGGTCGAGTTCGTCCCCGCGGACTTCCGTCGCTTTGCGCCGGTGCTCGAAGAGGTCGCGCCGCGGGTCATGGCCACCAGCGCCGCCCCTCCCGACGACGACGGCTACTGCTCGCTGTCACTTCACGCCGGCGCGACGGTCGGCGAACTCCACCGTGCCGCACGGGATCCCGAGCGGACCCTGATCGTCGAGGTGAGCCCGCACTTCCCACGGACCCACGGGCTGCTACCCGGCCATCCCCACCGGATCCACGTGAACGACATCGACGTACTCGTCGAATCCGATGCGCGACCTTTCGCCCTGATGGATCCGCCGGCCACCGACGTCGACCGGACCATCGCGTCGCTCGTCGCAAACTACGTCCGGGACGGCGCGACCCTGCAGACCGGCATCGGCGGCATACCGGGCACCGTCGTGTCGTTGTTGGCCGATGACGTCGGTGGCGGCTACGGCATCCACTCGGAGATGTTCACCACCGGACTGATGCGGCTGCACCAGGCCGGCAAGGTCACCAACGCATCCAAGGGGATCTTCGCCGACTTCTCGGTGACGACGTTCGCGCTCGGAGAACCCGAGCTCTACGCCTGGCTCGCAGACAATTCCGACGTTCGCTTCCTTCCGGTCGACGTCGTGAACTCGCCCGACACGATCAGCGCGAACGTCGACATGGTGTCGATCAACGGTGCACTCGCCGTGGATCTCGCCGGCCAGGCGGTCGCCGACACCCGCGATGGCCGCCAGTTCTCCGGGATCGGCGGCCACGAGGATTTCGTGGCCTCGTCCGGACTCCAACTGGAGGACCGGTCGTTGATCTGTCTGCGGTCCACGGCGACGGTCGAGGGGGTGGTGCGGTCACGGATCACCGCACGTTTCGACGCCGGCACGATCATCACGACCCCGCGTCATCAACTCGATGTGGTGATCACCGAATACGGCGCCGCCGAGCTGCGCGGACGCACCGTACGCGAACGGGCCGTCGCCCTGGCACAGATCGCCCACCCGGATTTCCGCGACGACCTGGTTGCCCAAGCCGAGGTGTGGCCGCCCACCTGAAGCGCTCGGTGTCATCGATCCTCTGTCTGGTCGGTAGTGTGAGACGTCCACCTGGCGGCGTGGCCGAGTGGCTTAGGCAAGGGCCTGCAAAGCCCTGTACACCGGTTCGATTCCGGTCGCCGCCTCCAACGAGCTTGCCTGGGCGATCCGCGAAGACCGGTTCGCCCGGGCAGGGTCATCGTGAAGTCGATCGATCGGAGACGTGATGGACGCCAGTGGATTCGAAGGCAGCGTCGCCGTGATCACCGGTGCTGCGAACGGGATCGGCGCGGCGGTGGCCCGCCGGCTCTCGTCGTCGGGTGCGAAGGTGGTGCTCGCCGATCTCGATGTGGTCGCAGGGTCGGCGTTGGCAGCCGAACTCGAGGGGCTCTTCGTCGAAACCGACGTCCGGGACCTCGATGCGAACCTCGCGCTGGCTCGTGCCGCGCTCGATGCCTACGGCCGGATCGACCTGGTGCACCTGAACGCCGGCATTCCCAGTGGCACCTCCTTCGGGATGGCCTTCGACCTCGACGCCTATCGACGGGCGATGGCGGTCAACCTCGACGGCGTGGTGTTCGGGGTGCAGGCGACGATCGACACCCTGATCGCACAGGGGAGCGGCCAGATCATCGCCACCGCGTCGATGGCCGGACTCACGCCGGTGCCCTTCGACCCGATCTACGGGGCGAACAAGTCCGCCGTCGTGTCACTGGTGCGCTCGCTCGCCGGGGCATACGCCGATGCCGGAGTCCGGATCAACGCGTTGTGCCCGTCGTTCGCCGACACCGACATCATCACCGACATCCGCCAGTTCCTGGTCGATACGAAGTTTCCGATCCTCGAGGTCGACGACGTGATCGCCACGTTCATGGCGATCGCCGGCGGTGACGCCACGGGCGATTGTTGGTTCGTGGTGCCGGGGCGGACGAGTGAACCATTCGGATTCAGGAACGTGCCAGGACCACGAACCGCCTGATCGGCACGTTTCGGATGGCCGGATCTGGCACGATGGACGACGCGAGTTCTGGATGACCCTGCGAGGAGCCACCCCATGGCCGACAAAGTGTGTGCGAACTGTGGATCCGAGGTGCCCGCTGCGGCGGTGTTCTGCACCCAGTGCGGCAGTCGTGACCTGACCGAAGCTGCGGTCCCGCCGCCGCCCGAGCAACCTCCCGCGCAGGTGATCACCCCTGATGGGCCGACCATCGCGGTGGATGACCCCTACGAGCCTCCGTCTTACGCGGCCCAACTGGGGTCCTCGGCATCGACGGCGACGCCTCAGGCCGACCCTCCGACCATTCCGGACCAGACGGTGATCGACGAGCCGACGGCGATGTGGTCGTCGCCGCCACCAGCTCCGGCGACTGCGCCTTCGATGGCCCCGCCGCCGGCACCGGCCGCGCCTCAGTATCAGTATCAGGCACCGGGACCGGCGCCGACACCCGCCAACGTGGCTCCGGACGCGCCCGCCAAGTTGGCAGGCGGAGGCAAGGTGGGCGCAGCGCTGGTCTTCCTCGGTGGTGCCGCAGCGATCCTGGGCGCGTTTCTCGAGTGGATGAAGATCACCCCGGAATGGGCCGACGCGATCACCTTCAGTGGCTGGACCCTGTCGGACGACGCCAAGATCGCCGCCGGCGTGGGCGCCGTTGCGGTGGTCGCGGCGATCGCGGTGTTGGGGAGCAACCTGCGCGCACCGATGCGGATCCTCGCCGCGCTCGCCGGCATCGTCCTGGTCGCACTCGGCGCATACGACACCTATGACATCCTCCAGGAGCTCCCCGACGCCTTGGAGGCCGCGAACGTCTCGGGCATCGAGATCGCCGCTCCCGGAATCGGACTGATCCTGGTCATGGCCGGTGGAGCCGTCGTGTTGCTGGGAGCACTCGCCATGAGAGGTGGCAAGAAGGAGACCCCGACCGTGCCCCAGGCGGGTTCACGAGCGCCGGGCACCCCTCCTGGATCTTTTGCCACGAGCGCGCCGCCCGTCGGTGGCTACGCACCGCCTCCTGGAGCGTCGCCGGCATCGTTTCCGACGTCGGGTCCGGCCACCGGAGGGTACGGACAGCCTCCCGGCGGGTACGCACCGCCGCAGTCCGGAGGGTTCCCGCCACCGCAGTCCGAAGGGTACCCGCCGCCTTCTGCGCCGTTCCGGTGAGCAGGTCCGAAGCGGCGTTCCACGGTCGCCGGGCGAAATGGAACAAGTTTCAGTTTTGCGCCAAAAGAGCAAGTAGGGTGCGACCATGACGGAAATTCCAAAGATCGTCTCGGTCGACGACCACGTGGTCGAGCCGCCCGGTGTGTGGGTCGATCGGTTGCCTTCGAAGTACGCGGACATCGGGCCGCGTATCGTTCGACGTCCCGCGAAGGAGATCTCGTTCGTCGGCGGCAAGTTCACGGCAATCATCGGCGATGAAGGCGACGACGGACCGATCGCCGACTGGTGGCTGTACGAAGACCTCGTCCGTCCGCTCGTCCGCGTGGACTCCGCGGTGGGCGTGGACCGCGACGACGTCACGATGCGGGGCGTCACCTATGAAGAGATGCGTCCGGGTTCCTACCGAACCGAGGACCGCCTCGCCGACATGGACGCCAACTGGACCGAGGTCCAGGCGCTGTACCCGACCTTTCCGCGGTTCTGCGGTCAGACGTTCAAAGAAGCAAAAGACATGGAGCTCGCATTGCTCTGTGTGCGTGCCTACAACGACTGGCTGATCGAGGAATGGTGCGGTGCCGCTCCCGATCGCCTCGTACCGCTGGTGATCATCCCGCTGTGGGACCCGGAGCTGGCCGCGGCGGAGATCGCCCGCACGGCCGAGATGGGCGCGCGCAACGTGTGTTTCAGCGAGATCCCCCCATATCTCGGGCTTCCGAGCGTGCACACGGACCACTGGGACCCGTTCTTCCGGGCGTGTGAGGAACACCACTTCGCGATCCACATGCACATCGGCTCGTCGTCGAAGATGCCGTCCACCTCCGCCGATGCACCGGCGTTGGTCGGGTCGACGCTCACCTTCGTGAACTCGGCACTGAGCATGATCGACTGGATCATGTCCGGCGTGTTCGTCCGCTTCCCCGGACTCGAGGTGTCCTACGCCGAAGGCCAGATCGGTTGGATCCCCTATGTGATGGACCGCGCCGACAAGGTGTGGGAAGAGAACCGAGGCTGGGGTGGCGTCGGCGACAAGGTGCTGGAGCCGCCGAGTCATCTGTTCCGCAAGCACATCTACCCGGTGTTCTTCGACGATCCGCACGGACTGAAGATGTTGGACGTCATCGGCGAGGACAAGGTCTGTTACGAATCGGACTATCCGCACTCGGACTCGACATGGCCGAACACCCGCAAGGTCGCCGAGACCCAGATGGCCCATCTGTCCGACGATGTGATCACCAAGATCGTGCGGACCAACGGTCGTCGTCTGTTGCGACTCGACGGAGCCTGACCAACCCATTGCTACGGCGTGGCGACCGAGGCGGACGACGCCTAGGTGCGGTCGAATGGATCGGCGATGCCGTTCACACCGGGTTCGCGACGACGTGAAAGGACGACAGGCGCATGGCACAGAAGGTCGGTGAGGGCCCGTACCGCCAGCTGATCGGCGGAGCATTCGTCGACGGTTCCGACGGCAGTTACGCCATCGTGAACCCGGCGACCGAACAGGTGGTCGCCGAGGCACCCCAGGCATCGGTCGCCGACGTCGCCGCGGCAGCGGCGGCAGCGAAGGCGGCGCAACCAGCATGGGCGGCGCTGAAGTCGGCGAAGCGTGCCGCGTTGCTGGGGAAGGTCGCGAAGCGGATGTACGCGGAGATGGCCGACTTCGTGCCGTTGATCATCGCCGAGACCGGCGCGACACTGCGGGTCGGCTCTCAGATGCAGGCGCCCGCGTGCGCCGCACGCTTCGGGTACTACGCCGACGCCGGCCGGTCGACGCTCGACGAACCGCTCCTTCCCCAGGCGATGCCCGACACGCCGCTCGCGCCCGGTGGGCTGATCTCGTCGGTGGTGCATCGTGCGCCGGTGGGTGTGGTCGCGGCGATCAGTTCATACAACTTCCCGATCACGAACATGGCCGGCAAGGTCGCGCCGGCGCTCGCCGCCGGGAACGCGGTGGTGGTCAAACCCGCACCGCAGGATCCGCTGTCGTGTCTGGAGGTGTTGCGGATCTGTCACGAAGAGGGGATTCCCGACGGGGTCGTCAACATCGTCACCGGATCGTCCGCGGCCACCGGCGAGGCGTTGGTGTCGTCGCCCGACGTCGACATGGTCAGCTTCACCGGGTCATCAGGGGTCGGAGTCGCGATCCAGACCGAATGCGCCAAGACGATGAAGCGCAGCCTGATGGAACTCGGTGGCAAGGGCGCCGCGTTGGTGCTCGCCGACGCCGACGTCACCAAGGCGGTCACCGCACTGGCGAGCGTCTGGGGATTCCACTCCGGGCAGATCTGCACCGCACCGACCCGTGCCATCGTGCACCGTTCCCGGGTCGACGAACTCGTCGCAGGCCTGCGTGCCGCGGCGACCCACATGACCGTCGGCGACCCGTTGGACAAATCCACGATGGTCGGCCCGGTCATCAGCGACGCCCACCGCGGCAGGGTCGAGGCCCTCCTCGCGTCGAGCGTCGAGGCCGGAGCAGAAGTGCTGCTCGGCGCGGAACGCCCCGACATCGCTTCGGGATTCTACGTTGCACCGACCCTGCTCAGCGCCGACAATGCGAACCCGGGGGCACGCGAAGAGTTCTTCGCCCCGGTGATCGTGCTCATTCCCTTCGACGACGTCGAAGAGGGCATCGCCATGGCGAACGATTCGCCCTATGGCCTGTACGACTACGTGTTCACCGAGAACGCGTACGAGGGCTACCGGATCGCCCAGCGCCTCGAGGCCGGCAACGTGGGCCTCAACACGGCACAACGCAACATGGAAGCCCCCTTCGGTGGGTTCAAGATGAGTGGAACGGGGCGTGACGGCGGCGTGTTCGGGTTGCACGCCTACACCGAGATGCAGACGATCGTCTGGTCGGCATGACCGACCCGGGAGCGTACGGCCAGACGTCGACGACACGACAAGGAGTGACACGCCCGTGAGAGGAATCGTCTTTCTGGGGACCGACCAGGTCGAATACACCGAGGACCTCGCCTTGGCGGAGCCGGACCCGGCACCTGGCATGGTCACCGTGCGGATGCAAGCCGCGGGGGTCTGCCACAGTGACGTCAGCGTCATCAACGGCACCATCCCGTGGAAGCCACCGGCGGTGCTCGGCCACGAAGGAGCCGGCATCGTCGAGGCCGTGGGCGACGGCGTGCGTCGGGTCAGACCGGGTGACCACGTAGTGGTGTCCACCCTCGCGAACTGCGGAGTGTGCTCGAAGTGTCAACGCGGTCGACCCACCGAATGCCGTCGCTCGATCGGCATCGCAAAGCAGCCGTTCCTGTACCAGGGCGACCCGGCATCGAACTTCGCCGCGACCTCGAGTTTCGCCGAGCTGACCACGGTGGCCGAGGTGCAGGCCGTGAAGATCCCCGACGAGATCCCGTTCACCTCGGCGTGTCTGATCGCGTGCGGCGTGTTGACCGGGGTGGGGGCGGTGCTCAACACCGCCGATGTGGAACCGGGAGACACCGCAGTGGTGTTCGGGGTCGGCGGGGTCGGGCTGAACGTGATCCAAGGATTGTCGATCGCCAACGCCGGCCGGATCATCGCAGTGGATACCGAACCCTCCAAGGAAGCCCTGGCGCGCCAGTTCGGCGCCACCGACTTCATCGACGCCCGCGAGGCCGACCCGGTCGACGCGGTGCGGGAGCTGTTCCCGTATCACCCCAAGATGGTCAAGGGCCCACTCGGTGCCGGCGGCGTGGACTGGGCGTTCGACTGTGTCGGCCACACCAAGCTGCTCGCCCAGTGTCTTGCCGTGCTGGACTGGGGCGGCACCGCGGTCGAGGTCGGTGTGCCCGGATTCAGCGACGAGGTGCACCTGCCGGCGATCGACATCGTGCAGGTGAACCGGGCCATCAAGGGCTCCCGCTACGGCGGTTCGCGGCCCCAGCACGACGTGCCTTTGTATGCGCAGTGGTATCTGGACGGCAAGCTGAAGCTCGACGAGCTCGTGACCGAGGTGTACCCGTTGCCCGACTTTGCCAAGGTCATCGACGACATGGCCGCCGGCAAGCTCGCTCGAGGCGTGCTGCAGTTCTGATGGGACTTCCCGACTGGTTCCACGAGGCCGCTGCACGGGTCAACAACTGGGGACGCTGGGGCGCCGACGACCGGATCGGCACCCTGAACTTCATCACTCCCGAGGTCGTCGCTCGAGCCGCGCGATGCGTGCGGACGGGTCGGCGGTTCTCCCTGGCGTGGCCCTTGTCGTTCGCCCAGGATCTACAACGGGGCAACATCCCAGGTCGCAGCATCCTGCGCACGATGACCACGATCGACGAGGCGATGCTGGGAGACCGGTCACTGTTCTGCACCAGTGACGACGTGGTCACCATGGGGTTGCAGGTGGCGACCCACTGGGATGGGCTCGGGCACGTGAGCTACGACGGCCGCCTCTACAACGGCGTGCCGACGTCGACCATCACTGCCCAGGGCGCCACCGAACTCGGGATCCACCACGTGCAGTCGCTCGTCGGTCGTGGCGTGCTGTTGGATGTCGCCCGGGCCAAAGGCGTCGAGCGACTCGAGCCGAGCTACGCGGTCGTTCCCGGCGATCTCGACGAGGCCTCCGCTGCGGCCGGCGTCACGGTGGACTCGGGTGATGTGGTGCTGATCCGTACCGGCCAGATGTCGTATCTGCGCGGGCGGCGCCCCGATCGGGATGGCTACGCGATGACCTCGTCGGGCATCTCGTGGCGGTGTGCCGAGTGGTTCCATACCCACGAGGTCGCAGCCGTGGCCGTCGACAACCTCACGTTCGACGCGTACCCCCCGTCGGAGTCCGACGCGTTCTTCCCGGCGCACCTGCTCCACCTCGTGGAGATGGGTCTGACCCAGGGCCAGAACTGGGATCTCGATGCGCTCGCAGACGACTGCGCGGTGGATGGTGTGGCGACGTTCCTGCTCGAGGCGTCACCGCTGCCGTTCACGAACGCGGTCGGTTCGCCGGTGAACCCGGTCGCGATCAAGTGATGCACTGAGCCGGGCCGACGTCCCTCGGCTCTGTAGTAGATTCGGCCTCCATCCGAACGTATCCCGCGTGAGGCGAGGAGGAGAATCGATCGTGCGTCATCGCGCTGGTGCAGTTTTCTCGACCGTGTTGCTCGTCGTGACGGGACTCCTCGGCAGTTCGTTCGTCGCCTCGCCGTCGGTGGGTGCGGCGGAAGGTCCGACGACGTCACCGGCGCGCGACCGCGCGTTCGTGACCGCTGCCTATACCGATTTTCTGGAGCGAGTTCCGTCCGGGTCGGAGATGACGGCTGCGCTCGGGGCATCCCCATTCTCCACTGCGGCCGACCGCGCCGGACTGGTGTCGGATCTGTCCCATTCCGAGGAATGGATCGGGGTGACCGTCGACCGGCTGTACCTGGACACGCTGGGACGAACTGCTGACATCACCGGACGTAGCTACTGGACGGGGGTGCTGTCGTCGGGTTCGCAGACCGTTGCACAGGTTGCCGCGTTCTTCTATTCGTCCGACGAGTACTTCGAGGGGTTCGGCGAGTCCGACCCCGCGACCTGGATCGACGACCTGTATGACAAGATCCTGCTCCGCGATGCGGACGAACCGGGACGCTCCTACTGGGTGGACCAGATCGACCAGCACGGTCGACTGTGGGTCGCGGGTGCGTTCTATCAGTCGATCGAATCGCGGAACACCCGGGTCGCCGCTCTGTACCAGGAACTTCTCGATCGGCTTCCCGAGCAGGCCGGCTCGGACTACTGGTCCGCCCGGATCGGGCTGACCGGTGATCTCGCGTTGGCGGCAGACCTGGCGGCCGGCGACGAGTACTACGCGCGTTCCTGGGATCGATTCGGCGTCGTCGCCGTCGAGTCGCTTGCTGCCGGGGGTGCCCATACCTGTGCGGTGATCACCGACGGCACGGTGCGCTGCTGGGGAGACAACACCAGCGGCCAGCTCGGAAACGGCACGACGACGGATTCGGCGCAGCCGGTGACGGTATCGAACGTGGCCGGCGCGACAGCGGTCACCACGGGTCGTGGCCACAGCTGTGCGATCGTCCAGGGCGGCCAGGTCACCTGTTGGGGCGAAGGGTCCAACGGTCAGCTCGGTGATGGCGGCACGAACGGCTCGTCCACGCCGCGACCGGTGAGCGGTCTGGCGGGCGTGCTCGCGATCAGCGCGGGATCGGAGCACACCTGTGCCGTCCTGGCGAACCACAGCGTGAGCTGCTGGGGTGCCGGAGGGGCCGGACAGCTCGGGAACGGATCGACGGTCAAGGCGACCACCCCGAAGCAGGTGCTCGACCTCGGAGGGGTCACCGCGATCGACGCCGGGAGCTATTCGACCTGTGCAGTCGTGCTCGACACGTTGGTGAAGTGCTGGGGTGAGAACAGCTTCGGCCAGCTCGGAGACGGCGGCACCGCGACTGCCGTGCGCCCGGTGACCGTCACTGGTCTCCGTGGGGTGCGCTCCGTGGCCGTCGGCCGGAACCACACGTGTGCGGTCCTCACCCGAGGCAGCGTGCAGTGCTGGGGCGCGAACGATCTCGGACAACTCGGCGATGGCGGTGCCGCCGGGTCGCTGGTGCCGGTGACGGTCACCGACTCGGGCGGCACCAGCGCGATCGCCGCCGGTCTGGACCACACCTGCGCGCTGCTCGCCGGGGGGACCGTCCGGTGCTGGGGAGAGAACGCTGACGGCCAGTTGGGCGACGGCGGCACCGCCGCACGGGCGACACCGGTCACCGTCACGGGTCTCGGTGGCGTGAGTGCGATCGACACGGGCAATCGATACACTTGTGCACTCACCGCCGCTCGTGCCGTCCGCTGTTGGGGAGCCGATGGTTCCGGGCAACTCGGCCCGTCTGCACCGACGCACGAAGCACCACTCGTCGTGGTGCCCGTCCTCGATTGATCCTTCCACCACGGCCCGGTACGACGGTGCCGACACTGGAGCACTGACCGACCTCATGCAAGCAGTCACGTTCGTCGATGGAGCGATCCACCACCAGAACTGGCCCGATCCCGAACCGGGACTCGGCGAAGTGCTCGTGGCCGTACGCGGCGCAGGAATCAACAGCGGCGATCTGCTCCAACAACGTGGTCTGTACCCCGCACCCGCGGGCTCACCTGCGGACATCCCCGGTCTCGAGTTCGCCGGAACGGTGATCGGGTGCGGCCCCGGCGTCCAGCGGTTCGCCGTCGGCGATCGGGTCATGGGCGTGGTGGGCGGCGGGGCTCAAGCCGAACGGGTCGTCATCCACGAGCGCGCCGCGCTGCCGATTCCCGACGGCGTGTCGTTCACCCGGGCCGGAGGATTCCCCGAGGCCTACACGACCGCGCATGATGCACTGTTCACCCAGTGCGGACTCACCATGGGAGAACGGGTCGGCATCACCGGCGCGGCCGGTGGGGTGGGCACCGCGGCGGTCCAACTCGCCCGTGCCGCGGGTGCCACGGTGGTGGCGTCGGTGCGTGACGCGTCGCGTCACGAAGCGGTGGCCGGACTGGGAGCCACGGTCATCGAGCCGGACGCGTTCTGGGACGCCGGCCCTTACGACGTCATCCTGGAGTTGATCGGCGGACCGAACCTCGATGCGGACGTGAAGGCACTCGGCGTCGGCGGTCGCGTCGTCGTCATCGGCGTGGGTGCGGGAGCAAAGGGACAGGTGAACCTGTTGGCGCTCATGGCCGCACGCGGCAGTATTCACGCCTCGACGCTGCGGGCGCGTCCGCTCGAAGGCAAGGCCCTCACCGCCCGAGCGGTCGAGGATCACGTCCTGCCGCTGCTGGCCGACGGTCGCGTCGATGTGCCCGTGCACGCCACGTACCCATTGCGCGAGGCCGGCGACGCCTATGAAGCGTTCGCCGCAGGGGCGAAGTTCGGCAAGATCGTCCTGACGTCCGAAGCCTGAGGGGTGCCCGGGCCCGTCGGCCGCTCGGTCAGGTTCGATCGACGATGAGGTCGTTGCGTCGGAAACGCCGCGTATCGAACCAGTAGCGCACCGTCGGGCCCGGCCAGTTGTTGGTGATACGCCCCGACCCCGTCTTGTACCAACTGTGGCAGTCGGCAGCGAACGCGGTCTGGCGCAGGTCACGTTGGATCCGGTCGTCGTAGCGGCGAGCCGCTGCCGGGCGCACGTCGATCGCCCGACCACCCGTACGGAGGATCCGGATCGCGCGGAGGATCCAGCGGAACTGGGCCTCGAGCATGAAGATGATCGAATTGTGGTTCAGGTTGGTGTTGGGACCGTACAGGATGAACGAGTTGGGGAAGCCGGGCACGGCGATGCCCTGGTAGGCGCGGGCCCCTTCGGCCCAGACGTCGGCCAGCCTTCGTCCGTCGACGCCGATGATCTCGACCGGTGCGAGAAAGTCGGTCGTCGCGAATCCGGTGGCGACGATGATGGTGTCGACCTCGCGCCGGATGCCCTCCGCGGTGACGATCGCATCGGCCTCGATGCGGACGATCGGATCGTCGACCACCTCGACGTCATCGCGGCACAGCGTCTGCAGGTAGTTGTCAGAGATCAGGATCCGCTTGCACCCGACCGGATAGTCGGGGAGCAGTTTGGCACGCAGCGCCGGATCGTCGACGTGCGCCTCGATGTGGGCGCTCGAGATCTTGCGGGCGAGCTCGGAGACCTTGGAGCCACGACGGAGTGCCACCCACTTCCAATCGAAGCTCACATAGAGCCGTGAGCGATACAGCCGGTCCCATCCGGGAATCAGTCGAAAGCGCCGGACCTCGTTCGCGGTGAACGGCGCATCGGGTTTGGGTAGGAACCAGTTCGGTGCGTGCTGGAACTGATAGAGCATCGACGCCTGCTCGGCGACCGGGGGGACGAACTGCACCGCACTGGCGCCGTTGCCGATCACCGCGATCCGTTCACCGCTCAGATCGTGGTCGTGATTCCAGCGGGCCGAATGGAAGATCGTCCCCTCGAAGCTGTCGAGGCCGTCGATCTCGGGCCACTTGGGGCGGTTCAGTTGCCCGAGACCCCAGATCACCACGTCGAAGTCGTGGACGTCTCCAGCCGAGGTGGTGAGCGTCCACTTGGCCTCGGCACTCTTCCATTCGGCCGAAGCGATCTCGGTCACGAGTCGGATGTGGCCCGTGAGGTCGTGACGGTGCGCGCAATCCCGCAGGTACGCCAGGATCTCGGGCTGCTTGGGGAACCGTCGTGTCCAGTCGGTCCTCCGCTCGAAGGAGTACGAGTACAGATGCGAGGGGACGTCACAGCCTGCGTCGGGGTAGGTGTTGTCCCGCCAGACGCCACCGATCTCATCGGCCTTCTCGAAGATGGTGAAGTTCTCCATCCCCAGTTTGCGCAACTGGATCGCCATGCCCACCCCGCCGAACCCGGCGCCGACGATCCCGACACGAAGGTCCCGCTCTGGGCCACGGGGAGAACGACCACCGAACTGGTCGAGCACCATCTGCCGCATCGTGTTGGTCTCCAGTACCGGACGACTCCTGTTCGAGTGACGACTGGACGCTACCGCACGAGCGTGCCTGCTGTGCCTCGCTCCATACCCTGCACTCCGTACGGCCTGGCGGCACGATGGCGTTCGGGCTACTCGGGGGCTCTGCGCGGGCTGGGCGGGCCGGGCGGCCATCGAACCCCGGGGAGTCCCAGGGAGGGACGTGAGCACCGCATCACCTGACGAACGGGACGTCGAACCCTCGACCTCGGCGAGCCCGCTCCGATCCGCCTGAGCGGGTCCAGCGCTTGGCCATCGACACGTGTTCGCTGATCAGGTGGCCCACCCCATGAACGACAGGCGAGATAGCCCGCGCTGCTCGGATCGGCGATACTGGGCGTCATGCGTGTGGGCATCACGATCTTTCTCACTGACAGGGGCATCGATCCACCCGCGCTCGGCACGGCGGTCGAGGAGCGCGGCTTCGATGCGTTGTATCTGCCCGAGCACACCCATCTTCCGGTCAGAGCATCCGAGCCACCGGGTTTGGTCGAGGGAGTGCGGCTCGAGGATTACCGCCGGGGGCTCGACCCGCTCGTGGCACTCGCCATGGTTGCCGCGGTCACCGAACGCATCACGTTGGGCACGGGTGTGCTGCTGGTGGCCCAGCACGACCCGATCGGTCTCGCCAAGCAGATCGCCACGATGGACCATTGTTCGGGTGGGCGGTTCGTGCTGGGTTTCGGGTACGGCTGGAATCGTGCCGAGGCAGCCGACCACGGAGTGGATTTTGCGTCCAGGCGTGAGTTGGTCGCCGACAAGCTCGGCGTGATGCAAGCATTGTGGTCACAGGATGAGGCGTCGTTCAACGGGGAACTCGTGTCCCTCGAAGCGGCTTTCGCCTGGCCCAAGACCGTGCAGCAACCACGGGTTCGGACCCTCGTCGGCGGTGGTGCCGGCCCGAAGCTGTTCGCCGCAATCGCGGCACATGCCGACGGATGGATGCCGATCGGGGGACGTGGTCTGACCGAGCAGATTCCCCGCCTCGTCGATGCCTGGACCGCGGCCGGTCGATCCGGCAGCCCGTCGGTCGTCCCCTTCGGCGTGGTGCCGACGCCGGGAAAGCTGGATCACTACGAGGAACTGGGATGCGACGAGGTCGTCCTGCGCGTTCCCATGGGCGATGAACGCTCGGTGCTCGCCGTGCTCGACGGCCATGCCCGCATGATCGCTTCCTGACCTGTGGGCCGCAGTCGCCGGGTGGGTGCCGTCGCGCCCGCTCGCAGCGAGGACGTCGGCGGGGAAGTCCGTGACTGCCCCGGACTCGTCCGGCTCCGAGCACTCTTCATGCATAGTAGGTGACGTAGGCGGATCCGAGGCTCCAGAGGTTCGCGGCCACCACGAGCGCTATCGCACCCACCGACAGGAAGGCTTGGATCCGGCTTCCTCTTTCCAGACGGGGTCGTGTCGCGACGTAGGCGAGGGGAATCAGCGGTAAGAGGTAGCGGCCCTGCAGACCGCTGATCTTCTCGGCCATGGGCGCGTTGTAGGAGATGGCCACGCCGTATTCGATGACGACGATCTCGACGATCACCAGGAGTGCGATGACGCCGACGCGCACCGGGTCGAATGGCAGGGTGAAGCGTCCGGCACCGCGTCCGCCCCTCCAGGACAAGACGACCGCGATCACGCAGGCGACGCCCATGACGGTCGCCCAGGCGGCGTTCGTCGAAGGTCCGGCGTAGAGCAGGAGTTCGACGATCTCGTTCAGCGCATGACGGAGTTCTGACACATCGCTCAGTCCGCGCGCGGCGGCCACGAGAAAATCGATCGGATGATGCATGATCGCTTGCGAGCTTTCAGCACTGTTCGCGCCCCGGATCGGCACGATGATGTCGATGCGTGAGACAGCGAGGAAGTACCAACCGGCGACGAGCGCGATGGCTGGAAGAAGTATCGTGGCCAATCGCCCCGCTTGTTGCTTCAGCTTGCTACCTGCCCAGGGAATCGCCAACGAGGCGAGCAGAAACGGTGCAAGGAACGGCTTCGTGATGGCAAGCCCGACACCGGCGATCGCAAGTTCGATGACGCGTCGACGAGATGGCGGTGAGCCCGACCTCGAGACCTCGTCGATGGTGCGCAACACGAGGGCAATCCAGATGAACGCTGCTGCATTGCTCGGAGGATCGGCGCTGAGTTGTCCATTGATCTGGGCAACGGCCGGGATCAGGGCGACCGTGACGAGCAGCCCGTGCCCTCGCGGCAGAATGCGCAAAGCCACCCAGGTGAGGCCGACGGCACCGAGCAGTTGGAGCAGGCGAGCGGTGAAGATGCCCCAGGTGATGCCACCGAGAGCCGTTCCCACCCGGTACCCGAGCGCCGTCGGGAGATACGCCGTCGGAGGGTTGACATCGGCATTTGGCGCTCGTGAATTGGCGGCCGTAGGAGAAATCGGCGGGACACTTTCGCAAGCCACTGCGTCGAACTGATCGCCGAACCGCATGTTCTCGGAGCGGTCGTTGTTCTTGTGGTATTTCGTCCAAGCGATGACGATCGCAGCCTGCTCACACGAGTCGACCTGGTGCGATCGAGCCATGGCATCGTGGGTAGCCGGGATGACAAGGCCGTGGCTGAGCGTCACTATCCGCTTGAAGTGGGGGAACTCGTCGGTCCCTGAGAGGTTCGGCCGAATGAGAAGGCTGGCGAGCCCGATGACGAGCGCGGCAGCCACATAGAACCTGCGCCAGGTACGGGCGCTGGGGGGGCGTATCGGCAGACGGGAAGGTCGGTCGTCGTGGCCGTGCGAAGAGGGGAGCTGGGTCGAGGAGGTAGCCATCAAGAGCTGAATGGTGGGTGTCTCAACTCATCGATCTGGTTGGTGACGGGTTCGGGCGCCGCGGATGGACTCGGCTCGAAGAGGATATGCCAACGACGGTATCGACTTGGGACCCGCGGCCGTCGTCGACACGATCGTGGTAGAGACTCACATTCGTACGCGGCGGCATCACCCCGGACCTCGCCGTGATCCACGACCATGCCCGGTTGATCGATCGCCGAATCGGTAGCGTTGGGCGGAGATGACTGTGGATGATGCAGCAGGCTCGGTTGAGTTCTCACCGGGCGTGGTCGGAGACAGCGCGATCTACGAAGATGGTCGACGTTGCTCAGGGCATCTGTCGGTCGCGGAAGCCGCGGCGCTGTCGCGTACGACGTCAGGATTCGTGTGGATCGGTCTCCGCCAACCGTCCGAACGCGATATTGCCAGTGTCGCCCGGGAGTTCGACCTTCCCAGCCTTGCCGTCGAGGACGCGGTGTCGGCTCATCAACGACCCAAGCTCGAGATCTACGACGATGTCGTGTTCGCCGTGCTCAAGCCCGTGGACTACATCGATCACACCGAGATCGTCGAGGTGAGCGAGGTCGCGATCTTCATCGGACGGGGGTTCGTCGTAACCGTGCGGCACGGCCCGACGGCGGTACTGCAGAACCTCCGTACCGAACTCGACGCGGGATCCGACTTCATGTCGCTGGGTCCATCGGGTGTGCTCTACCGGATCGCGGACCGGGTCGTCGACCAGTACGAGCAGACCATCGATTTCATCAACACCGACGTGGATCAGATCGAAGCGCAGGTGTTCGCGAACGACGACAGCGACCACGTCGAGCGCATTTACAAGCTCAAGCGCGAGATCTCTCAGTTCCGACGTGCGGTCGTACCGCTCCTCAGACCGCTCGAGCGACTCACCCTCGGTCTCGTTCCCGGCATTGATCCTGACACCTCACCGTATTTTCGGGACGTGCACGACCACGTGCAGCGCACCGCCGAGGCGATCGAGACCCACGACCGACTTCTCAACGACGTGCTGCAGGCGGACATTGCCATGGTGGCTTTGCGTCAGAGCGTCATCTTCATGCGACAGAACGAGGACATGCGCAAGATCTCGGCGTGGGCCGCGATCGCGCTCGTGCCGACGGCCGTTGCGGGCGTCTACGGCATGAACTTCACGAACATGCCCGAATTGGGATGGCGCTACGGGTACTTCATCGTGTTGGGAGTGATCCTGGGCGTCTGCACCCTGTTGTACCGCCTGTTCCGGCGCAACGGTTGGATGTGACCATCGCCTGAAGCGGCTGTGATCGGCCCCACGGTGCTACGATCGCAACCTCTCCGGGCGATTAGCTCAGTTGGTTAGAGCACCTGCATGACGCGCAGGGGGTCGGGGGTTCGAATCCCTCATCGCCCACTCGAAAGTTGCTGGTCAGAGCGTCTCCGATCGACAGATTGCCGAAATACGTCTCCGGCGTAGCCGCGCTGAGCAAAGCTTCGGTCTCCCGGCCAGATCGGCTGGGTGTGCAGGTCGGGGATCCAGGTGCCCGACACCCGTAGCATGAATGCGATGCTCGGCGCCTACGGATGGGATGACCACTGGTCGGCACTCTTCGCCCGGTTTTCGGACGGTGACGCACAACCAGGCCGCGTCGTGCGCCAGGATCGGGCGGCGCCGCTGGTCGCGACCTCGCACGGACTCGCCCACGTTCCGGTGCGGCGCAACGTCGGCGCGCTGACGGTCGGGGACTGGGTCGTCGTCGAGGGCGGCGAAGTGATCGTCGACCGCCTCGAACGCTCGTCACTGCTTCGGCGCCGCGATCCCGGTGCTGACGAGCAGTTGCTGGCCGCCAACGTCGACGTCGTGGCCATGGTGTTCGGCGCCGACCGGCCACTCAAAGCCGGTCGCTTGTTCCGCACGCGGACGCAGATCTGGGATGCGGGAGCGGTACCGCTGGTCGTACTCACGAAGACCGACCTCGTGGAGGACGACGATGGGGTCGACACACTCATCGGACGGGTACATGAGATCGACCCGCTACTCGACGTGGTGACGGTCTCTTGCGTGACCGGCGAGGGTCTCGAAGATCTACGCCGTCATGTCGCTGGGAAGACGCTGGCGCTGGTGG
>DASSYG010000378.1:0-4690 GCA_035703405.1 Acidimicrobiales bacterium
GACCTCGACCCGGCCGCAATGGCCGACGCCTATGTCCGTGGAGGAGCGAGTTGTCTGTCGGTGTTGACCGACGCGGACTTCTTCGGCGGTTCACACGACGATCTGCGCGCGGCACGCGGAGCCACCGGTGTTCCGGTGCTCCGCAAGGACTTCACGGTCGCGATCGCTGATGTGTGCGACGCCCGGATCATGGGCGCCGACGCGGTGTTGCTGATCGTCGCGGCGCTGGACGACGCCGAGCTGGCCGACCTGCACGCGCTGGCGGCCGAACTGGGACTCGCCGCGCTCGTCGAGACCCACGACGAAACCGAGGTGATGCGCGCCCTCGCCGTGGGTGCCTCGCTGATCGGGGTGAACCAGCGGGACCTGGTGTCATTCGAGGTCGACACCGATCGGGCCGTCAGGGTGGTGGCCGCCATTCCCGAGGCGGTGGTCCGAGTCGCCGAGTCGGGGATCAGTGGCGCCGATGATGCCCAGCGTCTGGCCGACGCGGGCTACGACGCGGCGCTCGTCGGTGAAACGGTCGTGACCGCCCCCGACCCGGCCGCGGCGGTCGCCTCACTGCGAATGGTGAGCCGTTCCGGGCGACGGACCTCGTAGCCTGCACATCGTGTTCGTCAAGGTCTGCGGGATCACCAGCGAAGAAGATGCACTGCTCGCCGTGGCGATGGGCGCCGACGCGGTCGGATTCATCTTCGCTCCCTCGCCCCGACAGATCGCGGTCGCCCGCGCACGGGACATCGCGTCCCGTCTGCCCCAGGAAGTACTGACCGTCGGGGTGTTCCGTGACGAATCGCCCGAACGGGTCGTCGAACTCGTCAACACCGCCGGGCTGCGTGCTGCGCAGCTCCACGGCCACGAGAGCCCCGAGTCGACCCGGTGGGTGCGTCAGCGGCTCGGCATGGTCATCAAGGTCTTTCCCGGCGGTTCACCGGCGATGGACGACTGGGACGCCTACGGCGCGGACGTGTTGATGATCGACTCGCCCCGCCCCGGCAGCGGCGAGATCTTCGACTGGTCGCTGGCCGAGAACGCGCCACGCGGCGCCCGGGTGCTACTGGCGGGCGGGTTGAACCCCGACAACGTGGGATCCGCGATCGACAAGGTCCAACCCTGGGGTGTCGATGCGGCGACCGGGCTCGAGCTCGACTCGGGCCCGGCGGGTCGCAAGGACGCGGTCAAGGTCCGACGCTTCATCGCCGCGGCCCGTGCGGCGGAACCCGAGGGGTTCCGCAGTGAGTCCGAGTTGCCCTATGACTGGATGAGCGAATGAGTCCCGCAGGGTGGACGATGGGGCTTCCCACCGCCGAGGGACGCTTCGGCGACTTCGGGGGTCGTTTCGTGCCCGAGACGCTCATGCCGGCCTGCATCGAACTCGAAGCGGCATTCACCGAGGCCTGGGCCGATGAGGCGTTCCGTACCGAACTGGACGGTTGGTTGCGCGACTACGCGGGGCGTCCGTCGCTGCTCACCGAGGCGCACCGGTTGTCGGCGGAGCTGGGCTGCCGGGCGCTGCTCAAGCGCGAAGATCTCAACCACACGGGCAGCCACAAAATCAACAACGTGCTGGGTCAGGCCCTGCTCGCCCGACGCATGGGCAAGCACCGGCTCGTCGCCGAGACCGGCGCCGGCCAGCACGGGGTTGCCACCGCGACGGTCGCTGCGCTGTTCGGGATGGACTGCGTGATCTACATGGGCGAGGTCGACATGGATCGCCAGGCCCTGAACGTGTTCCGGATGGAACTGCTCGGCGCCGAGGTGCGGCCCGCCCTGAGTGGCAGTCGCACGCTGAAGGACGCGGTCAACGAGGCGTTGCGGGACTGGGTCGCCACCGTGACAGGAACGCATTACCTGATCGGTTCGGTGATGGGCCCGCACCCCTATCCCTGGATGGTGCGCGAGCTGCACCGGGTCATCGGCGACGAGGCTCGCACCCAATGCCGTGCCCTCACCGGCGGCGACCCCGACGTCGTCGTCGCCTGTGTGGGCGGCGGATCGAATGCAGCCGGCATCTTCGCCGGGTTCGTCGAGACCGACACCGAATTGGTGGGCGCCGAGCCTGCGGGGGGAGCAGCGGTCGGGCGCGGGGTGCCCGGGGTCGTGCACGGCATGTACTCCTATCTCATGCAGGACGAACACGGTCAGGTTCTCGAAGCCGAGTCGATCTCGGCCGGGCTCGACTACCCCGGCATCGGTCCCGAACACGCCCAGCTCGCCGCCACGGGACGGGCCCGCTACGAGCCGGTCACCGACGCCGAGGTGCTCGACGCGTTCCAGCTGCTGAGCCGTACCGAGGGGATCATCCCGGCGCTGGAATCCGCCCACGCGCTGGCCTGGGTGAGCCGCGAGCGTACCGCGCTCGCCGGTAAGACCGTCGTGGTGAATCTGTCGGGTCGAGGCGACAAGGATGTCGCCCAGGTCGCCCGGATCCTGGGAGCAGTCGGCGGAGCAGGTCACGGAGCCGACCATGGGTGACGCACGCGGTGTCGCCGTGGGGGAGATGCTCACCGCACGAAGAGACGCCGGCCACAAGCTGCTCGGCCCGTACGTGACCGGACAGCTCAGCGGCGACTGGCTCGACATCATGTCGGTGTACGTCGAATCGGGTGCCGATGTGATCGAGGTCGGGATCCCGTTCTCGGACCCGGTGATGGACGGCCCGACCATCCAGGCCGCCTCCTCGGCGGCGCTGGAGAGAGGCGCGACGCCACTCGGGATCCTGGCCGATCTGGCAACCGTCGAATGGCCGATCCCGGTGGTCGTGATGACCTATTACAACCTGGCGCTCCACGTCGGCCTCGACCGATTCGCCGCGGAGATGGCCGCCGCTGGTGTCCGCGGCGTGATCCTGCCCGACGTGCCCATCGAAGAACTCGGCCCGTGGTGGGCAGCCGCCGAAGCCCACGGCGTCGAGACGGTCGGACTGGTCGGCCCGGTCACTCCCGATGACCGGCTCGCGCGTGTCTGCGACGCCGCTTCGGGGTTCATCTATGGCGTGAACCTGATGGGGGTCACCGGCGAACGATCCGACGTGTCGGCCGACTCGGCGGTTCTCGCCGGACGGATCAACCGGGCCACCACGCTTCCGGCGCTGATGGGATTCGGGATCTCGACTCCCGACCAGGCGGCGGCGGTCTCGGCCGCATCCGACGGCGTGATCGTGGCGTCGGCGATCATGCGCCGCCTACTCGAAGGCGGAACCCCCGACGATGCCGGCGCGTTCGTCGCCGAGTTGCGCCAGGCGATCGATCAGGTCAACTGACCGGCGGAGCCGGGTCGACAGCGGTCGTCGGCGGCGGCATCGTGGTCGGGGGCGGGGCATCCGGAGCGTCGCCGCTCGTGGCGTTCCCGTTGTCGAGCGCGTCGTAGACCACGCTGGACACGACCCAACCCTCGGCACGCTTCTCGGTGTTGACCTGCACCAGGCCGCTGTCGGTGCGGTAGATGCAACCGCCTTCGCTGAGTGCGTCGCTGTCGGTGCTGCAACTGCGCAGCGTGATCATCTCCCGGGGCGTCGCCCACATCCCCTCGATCGCCTTGGCGTCGGCGATCGTCGCGGCCTGGGCGCGGTCGTCGTGCTGCCAGGCGGCGACGAGCACCGCGGCCGCATCGGCGGTGGTGGCAGCCGATCCGGTTGCCGTCGCAGGCAAGGTGGTCGTCGGTGCTCTCGTGGTCGTCGGCACAGTGGGCGTCGCCGATGTCGTCGTGGTGTCCGAGGACTGCGAGGCCGAGGAACACCCCGTCATGAGGCCGACGAGCACGGCCAGAGTCGATCCGACCAGGCTGAGATGTCGACGCATGAGGGTCGAGGCTACCGGTCCAGGGTCCGGTCCAGGAACGCCAGCGTGCGATTCCAGGCCAGGGTTGCGGCGGCTGCGTCGTAGGTCGGGCCGGTCTCGGCGAAGCCGCTCGAGGTGCCCGGATAATCGAAGCATTCGACGATCGCACACTCCAGGTGCAGTGCGGCGCTGAGAAGCACCTTGTCGTCTTCTGGGACCAGTTCGTCGAACTCGGCGAAATGGGCCTGGACGGCACTGTCCAGATCGAGTCGATCGACGTCCTGGTGGCCGTAGAAGAAGCTGACCGCCCCGACGACTTCGGGGCTGCGTGAGGCCAACCAAAGTGCCCAGGAGGCACCCATCTGCAGGCCGACCACGCCGAGCGGCGCATCGGGCGTGGCAGCGGTCGATCGCAGCAGCGTCGCGGAGGACTGCACCAGATCGGCAACGACGTTCATGTCCCGATCGGCGAGCCAGGAGCGCGCGGTGTCCGGATCCTCGGTGGTTCGTCCTTCTCCGACGAGGTCGGGGGCGAGCGCGACGTAACCGTGGTCGGCCAGGCGGTCGCACACTTCGCGCACGCCGTCGCCGAGGCCCCACCAGGAGCCGAGTACCAGCACGCCGCGGCCTTCGTCGCCGTCGGGTGCGATCAGATAGCCACTTTCACTCACGCCGGAACGCTACCGTGCCTGCCATGGCAGCAGAACGAACGACTCTCGCCGTGGGTGACCGTGCCCCCGCCTTCAACCTCGCGAACCAACACGGCGACAAGATCCGCCTGTCGTCCTTCAAGGGCCGCCCGGTGCTGGTGTACTTCTACCCGAAGGCCGACACGCCCGGCTGCACGACCCAGTCGTGTGCCCTGCGGGACATCGCCGGCGACGTGGGCGACACCGCCATCGTGGGCGTCA
>DASSYG010000005.1:0-17278 GCA_035703405.1 Acidimicrobiales bacterium
ACCCGCGACCCTCACCTTGGCAAGGTGATGCTCTACCAACTGAGCCACGTCCGCGTGTGGCGCCCACGTTAGCATGGCGCCGGGCCGGGATCGGCCTCATGGCGTCAGGGCGGCCACCCGTTCCCGGATCACCCGTGCCGCTTCGAACGCCAGCGGCTTGTCGACGATGGCAGCGATTCGCACCGACTCTTCGGCGACGAAGGTGAGCATGGCGGTATCAGCGTCCTGCCAGCCTTCGACGACAAGTCCTGGACCGAAGCGGAACTCATACGCGGCTGGATTCCAACGTCGGCCGTTGACCAACAGCACCCGCTGATCGGTCACCACGGCGACTCCGACGATGTCGTCGATCAGCCCCGGAACGACGACGGCCACCGATTCAGACCCGGTGAGCAGCAGCGAGGTCAGCAGCAGCGGCAGTTCCGCGTGCGGTCGGGTCGCTTCGCTCATGCGCGCGAGGTGGGCCTCCAGACCATGAGGATCCGGTGGTCCCGGCTCGGGAGGTGGGCCGGGCTGGGGAGCAGACGCCTGCTCTGGAGTAGCCCGAGCTGGATGCGCCGGTTCGGCCACGACCGCACCGGGAGCGGCACCAGGTGCACCAAGTGCACCAGGTGCACCAGCGTCGACATCTCCGGAAAGTTGATCCGGTAGCCAGGGATTCGATGCAGATTCTGCGTCGATCGGAGGCGCTGGGGCATCCACCGGTGGAGCAGCCGGCGCGGCCGCTACCGGAGGCACACGCAATGGCGCGGCATCGACCGGCGGTGCGGGCGGCGGCGCCACGTCGACGGCCGGCAGATCCAGCTGCGGCGCCAGCGTGACTTCCACCGGAGGAGGCGGGGCAACCCCGACCGGAGGCGCGGGCGCATCCACCGGAGGCGCGGTCACTTCGACCGCGGCGAGCCCTTCCCCGCAGGCCATACAGAATTTCGCATCCTCAGCGTTCTCGGTCGAACAGTTGGGGCAGAGCATGGTCGTCCTTCCTTCGGAAGTCGACCAATCTAACAGCGACCGGACAGGCGGCTGGCTCGGATCACTGAGGATCGGGCGACGTCACGACCAGATCCGCATACCGGGAACGGCGTCGAGAGCCGACCCGACTGGTCTGATCGCCGTCGTCGTCGCCGGGCGCTTCTGCTTCCGGGCGCGTCCGTCGCCAGTAGAACACCGTTGCGACGCCGAGCCCGACCGCAACCGCGCCGAGCGCGGCGACGATCGCCCAGATCTTCGGGTCACTCGATCCGCCGGTCCGGGATACGCTCGAACCGGTCACATCTCGCGGGGCGACCGTGGTCGGGGCGGCGCGGGTTGTCGAGGGACCTACGAGCAGGTCCTGGGTGGTACTCATTGGTGGCGTCGTGGTAGCGGTCACGCCGGCGTCGTAGGTCGACTGGGGAGACTGCGACGCAATGGACTGGCTCGGCGCTTGCCACTGCTCGGAGGACTGATCCGAGGAACCGCTCTGATCCCACGTCGCTGCCGATGAAGTGGCCGGAGCGTCGGTCGGCGAGCTCGTCGGCTCGACCGAGGGGGTCGAGGTCGGTGCAGCGGACGGCGTCGCCGTTCCCGGTGTGGTCGGTGCCACCGTCGGGTCGCCGGGCTCACCCGGGACGGCGCCGAGTGCCCCGGCGATGTCCGCGCGCGGCAGTGAAGCGATCATCCCACCGAGCAGGACGAGCGCCGCGGCGACGACGACACCGACACATCGGTACGCCCGCCACCGCTGGTGTGGATCCGGATTCGCGATCATCCCGCCTGCACGCTATCTCGTGTCCGGGGTCGCCACCGCGTCAGCGCCCGTCCAACGCCTGCGCGAAGTCGGCGATCAGGTCTCTCGCCGCTTCGAGGCCGACCGAGACCCGGATCGTGCCCGGGCCGATCCCGTTCGCCTCGAGTTCCTCGGGGGTGAGACTCACATGGGTGGTCGACGCCGGGTGGGTCACGAGCGTCTCGGGTCCACCGAGCGACGTGGCCATCCTGGCGATGGTGAGCGCCTCGACGAACCTGCTCCCGGCTTCGAGTCCACCGACGACCTCGAAGGAGATCATCGCGCCCATGCGGTCCATCTGGGATCGCGCCAGCTCACGTTGCGGGTGCGAATCCAGGCCGGGATAGCGGACGGCGGCCGCCCGCGGATGCGCTTCGAGCATCTCGGCCAACGCCTGGGCCGTCGCACACTGCACGTCGAGCCGTGCCGAGAGCGACCGCAGCCCCCGCAGCGCGTTGGCGGCGTCGTACGGTGACGCCACCGCGCCCTGAAGGATGGCGAAACCCCGCAACCAGCCGACGAGCTCCGCGGAGCCGGCGACCACACCGATCGTGGCGTCGTTGTGCCCGCCGATGCCCTTGGTGCCCGAATGCACGACCAGGTCGACCCCGTGCTCGAGGGGGCGGATGCCGAATGGTGTCGCGAAGGTCGAATCGACAGCGGTCACCGGCCCGGCGATGGCACCCAGCGCGTCGAGGTCCACCAGGTCCAGGCAGGGATTGGCCGGCGTCTCGGCCCACACCAGCATGGTGCGCCCAGGTTCGACCGCGGCGGCAAACGCTTCAGGATCGGTGCCGTCGACGAAGGTGACTTCGATGCCGAAGCGCGGGCACAGCGCCTGGAACACCAACTGGGTGACGCTGTAGAGCTGGCGCTGGGTGACGATGTGGTCGCCGCTCGAGCACAACGCCAGGACCACGCCGGTCACCGCGCCCATTCCCGAACCGTAGGCACGAGCCGTCTCCGCGCCTTCCATCCGGGCGATCGCCTGCTCGAACGCGGCGACCGTCGGATTCCCGTTGCGTGAATAGAAGCGATTCGACGTCGGGTCGGTGGCAACCCTCCGTGCATCGGCGACCGAATCGGATTCGAACACGGTGGTCGGATAGATCACCGGGGCAAGTGAACTCTCCGCCGGGTCGCGACCCGCGAGGATCGCGATCGTTGCCGGGTCCAGGTCTTCGGTCATGGATCCATCTCTCCGAGGTCGGCCAGAATGTCGGTGAGCATCTTGCCCAACTGACCGGTCTCGATGAGAAACGCATCGTGTCCGTGGGGTGAGTTGATGACGCGATACGTGGCGGCAGCGTTGACCATGCCATCGACCAGCTCACGCTGCTGGTATTCCGGATACAGGAAATCACTGTTGACCCCCAGCACCAATGCGCGAGCCGTGATCCGGCGGAGTGCCGCTCCGAGTCCACCGCGCCCACGACCCAGGTCGTGCAGGTCCATGGCTTTCGACAGCAGCAGATACGAGTTCGCGTCGAAACGTCTGACCAACTTGTTCCCGTGGTACTCGAGGTACCGCTCGACCTCGAAGCGTTGCCACATCTCGAATGACCCGTCGACCGGTTCGACCACGTCGCGTCCGAACCGGTCGGTGAAGACGTCGTCGGTCCGGAACGTGATCTGGGAGACCGACCGGGCGAGGGCGAGTCCGGCGTGCGGGCCGTGTCCGTTCGGCGCGTCGTAGTAGTTGCCGTCGCGCCAGTTGGGGTCGAGCGCGATCACCCGTCGGCCCGTACTCCACCAGGCGATCTGCTGGGCCGTCGCGGCCCCGCACGTGGCGATCGGCACGATCGACCGGATCCGATCCGGAAACATCACGGCAAGCTCCAACACGATCATCCCGCCCATCGACCCGCCGATCACCGAACACCACTCGCGCACCCCCAGCGTCGCTCCGAGCTTCGCGAACAACCTGGCCTGATCACGGATCGACACCACCGGAAACGAAGGGCCGTATCTGCCGGTTCCGTCAGGGCGGGTCGAAGACGGGCCGGTCGAACCCTGACAGCCGCCGAGCACGTTGGCACACACGACGAAGTAACGGTCGGTGTCGACCGGTCGCCCGGGGCCCACGAGTGGATCCCACCACCCCCGCGAGTTGTGGCCCTTCGACGCGGGACCGGCCGCGTGACTGTCGCCGGTCAGCGCGTGGCACAACAGAATCGCGTTCGTTCCGGCCTCGTTCAACTCACCCCAGGTCTCGAACGCGAGATCGATGTCCCGCAGCTGCCCGCCACCTTCGAGCACCAACGGCCGATCGGCGGCAGTCCGCAGGAAACGGCGGTCCCCCAGAGGATCCCCAGGACGCCACGCGCCCGAGGCCGGAAGAGTGTCCGGTCGTGCCGACCGCCAGGTGAGCGGAGACAGCGCCGAGTCGTGGAGAGGTGACTGATCGGTCAACGTCGACAACCCGGGGCGCCCGAGATCACGGTCGAGAAGGTTCGCGCGGCGGTTCGTCCTTCTGCATCGGTCGCGACGACCGTTCCCGACAGCGTCGAGCCGGTGGGCGCTCCGGGGAGCGCAACCGACCAGGCTCCGTTGGAGATCTGTCCCATCGGCAACGTCGTGCGACCATTCGCTGAGGAGATCGTCGCCGAGACCGACGTCACGCCGGTGCCCGACACCAGCGCGATCAGACGGGCCGGCGCGCCACACACCGGCGGGCTCGGATCGAACGACACCGACGCGACCGTGAACGCCTGCGACTGCACCGTCACCCGCACCGGGACGCGGGTCCCGTCACCTCCGACGAGGACGAGGGTGCCTCCCCGGGCCCGGTTCGGGTCGGTGATCTGCAGCGTGATCGTCACGGGAACCGATGCCGAAACCGTCGCACGGATCGGCGACGCGGTCATGCCGTCGGGAACCGCGGTCACGTCGAACTCGAGACCGACCGGATCGGCACTCCGCACCGTGAATGACACGCTGAGCTGGCCGGGTCCGAAGACGACCTCCGGACCACCAGGGTCCAGTGCCGGGCCCGGAAGGGTCGTCGAAGTGGTCGAGGTGGTCGTCGTGATCGGGGTGGTGGTCGTCACGAAAAGAGTCGTCGACGTCGAGCCGCTGATGAGGGCCGTCGTCGGCACCGCCGTGGTGGAACCGACGACGCCGTCGGAGCCGCGCGCGACGACCGGGTCATCGTCACTCGCGACCGACGACGACCTGTCCGAACCGGCGAAGCCGACCCCGGTGAGCACGACCACCGCCGCGAGACCGACGAGGACCGCCAGCACCGGGACCATGCCCTGGGGGGCGTCCGGCGAGCTGCGGCGGAAGCGTCGACGCTCGTTCATCGACTCAATAGTCGCGCACCACGCCATGGCGGGCGCTGATCGATCCACCAGTCGAGCACGTCGCGCCGGTCGTCGGCTGCGGTCGGGGACGTCCCCGACACGGCCTGCAGCATCGCCTCGCCGAGCCGGTCGAGCTGCCGGATCCATTCCGTGCCGTTCCCCTGTGCCGACGCGGCGGTGGCACATCGTGCCGCGTCGGCACCGACATCCCACGCCCGCTGGTCTGATGGCAGGACGAGTGCCCGCACGAATCCCGCGGTCACGCGGCAGCCGCGGCCGTCCATGCCGGTCCCCGCTGCGCTGGCGCGGAGCTGCACGGCGGTGAGCGGCGACGTCACCAGCGCGGCGACCTGCCACACCGTGACCGCCGAGGTCTCCCTGGGCAGCACCGCGATCGCCGGGGTCGACGGGATCATGGACCCTTCGGCATCGACGATCGCTTCGAGCACCCGCCCTTGAGACGCGATCAGCACCTTCGGTACCAGCATCGAGCGCACCCACTTGGCGATGGCGGATCCTTCCGCTTCGAGTCCGGTCACGTCGACCACCGGGCGTACGTAGGACCGTCCCGCAAAGCGAACCGATGTGTCCACGCGATGGTGCAACGGATCGATCGCTCCGGTGGTCACCAGCACCGGATCCCGCTCCACGCCGGACGGGTCGTCACGCGTGTGGGGCGCCAGGCCGTAGAAGTGCCGACGGAACCCGGCGGTCACCTCCGCAACCGATGCGATCGTCTCGGCCGGTTCGGCGAGGTCGGGTCCCCGCCGTGGGTATGCCGGTCGGCGGTGGTGCAGCTGCGGGTCCAACAGCGGCGCCCAACTCGAGGGATCGAGGGTGGTCTCGACCGTGTCGGATGCCCGGACCGCCTCGCCGGAGAACCGACGGATCGTCGTCGACTCTCCTGGACGGTCGGTCTTCACCAGGACCGGCGCCCACACCGAGACGGCCGCGTCGAAGCCGACATCGTCTCCCCCGACCCACACGTCGGTCATTTGTGCTCGCCCACCGACCGCGGACCGGATCGACCGGGAGCCCTGCGCCGCCGCGATCGACCAGGGAAGGACGAGCGCGACACGACCGTCGGTGCGCACCAGATCGACCGCACGTAACAGGAACAGTGCGGCGGTGTCCGCGTAGCCCAGTGCACCGACTCCCAAGGCGTCCGCCAGACGCCGCTGCCTGGAGCGCTCCCGGACGGTGCCCCCACGAAGTTGCGAACCGAACGGTGGATTCCCGAGCACGACGTCCATGCCGGCGCGTCGACCGATCCAGCTTTCCGGGTCGCCTTCGAGGAGGCTGTCGCCCGCCACGAGGTGCGCAGCGGGGACCACGTGCACCGTGCCCGTGGCCTCCGCCGACCAGCGAGCGATCTCGAGCCGGGCCAGAGCGAGCGCCGTCTCGTCCACGTCGGCGCCGAACAACTGCTCGGACACGATCTGCTCCACGGGTGCGCCGCCCGAGCGCAGCCACTCGGCCGCGGCGACGAGGAACGCACCCGCACCGCACGCGGGGTCACCGATCCGAAGCGGAGCCGGTGATCCGACACGGCCGTTCTTTCCCAGAACCAACGAGGTCAGACCTCGTGCGACGGGTGCCGGCGTGTAATGGATGCCGAGAGAGCGCCTGACCGACGGCGCCGCGGCCCGTGGGTACCGCGAGCCGACGGAGGACCGCCCGCCACCGCGGTCGATCTGGCCGTCCCAGCCGAGATCGGCAAGCAACGGCGCGGCGGCGCCCAACACGCCGAGGTCGGCGAATCCCGCCGCGGCTTGCGCGATGATCGATGTGAGGCCGACCGGCCCGCTCACTCGACCCAGTTGGCCAGGTCTGCGAGCCGTGGATCGTTCGACATGACCTCGACGATCGGCGGTTCGACGCCGATCCGCTTCTGGAGCCGACGGACCTCGAGTTCCTGGTTCCACAACACCAGGGTCACCACGATCCCGGTCTCGCCCGCTCTGGCCGTGCGACCGGACCGGTGCAGGTAGGCCTTGTGGTTCTCCGGCGGGTCGAAGTGGATCACCAGATCGATGTCGTCGATGTGGATGCCGCGGGCCGCCACGTTCGTTGCGACGAGGACCGCCTGCTCACCGCTCGCGAATCGCGCCAACGAGCGTGTCCGCTCGTTCTGACGCAGGTTCCCGTGGATCGACCCGACGTCGACCCCCTCGGCCTGCAGGTCGGTGACCAGACGCTCGGCCCCGCGCTTGGTGTGCACGAAGATCAGCGTCCGACCCACCCCGTTCGCGAGTGCCGCGGCGACCCGCACCTTGTCCATCTGGTGCACGGCGAAGAAGTGGTGCACCATCCGGTCGACGGTCACGGTGTCCGAGGCGACCTCGTGGTGCACCGGATCGTGCTGGTACCGGGCGATCAGCGTCGAGACGCCACCGTCGAGCGTGGCCGAGAACAACAGGGTCTGTGCGGAGTCGTCGACGTGGCGGAGCAGCCATTCGACCTGAGGCAGAAAACCCATGTCCGCCATGCGGTCCGCCTCGTCGACGACGACGATCTCGAGATCGCCCAGCGAGGTGAGCCTGCGTTCGACGAGGTCGATCAACCGGCCAGGTGTGGCGATGACGACATCCACGCCGCGAGCGAGCTGTTTGGCCTGCCGGTCGAGATCGGTGCCGCCGTAGACCGCACACGTCCGCACGCCACAGGACGCTCCGAGCGGAGAGAGTTCGTCATCGACCTGCTGGGCCAGCTCACGCGTCGGCACCAGGATCAATCCTCGGGGGTGGGTCCCGGCGGGCCCGCCCAGTCGTTGCAGCATCGGCAGGCCGAATGCGAGCGTCTTTCCCGAGCCGGTCTTGGCTTTCCCACACACGTCGCGCCCATCGAGCGCATCGGAGATGGTGAGCTGCTGAATGGGAAACGGCGCTTCGATTCCCGCCGCCGCGAGCGCCTCGCACAGTGCCGGGGCCACCCCGAGATCGGCGAACGATTTCGCTGGTGGATTCTCGCTCGGACTGGCGTCGGTCATCGATCTCCTCGGATCACTGCAGCGGCCGGGAAGATCCGGCGCCCGGTCGGCACCGCGCGTTCCATGGTACTGCACGACCCGGCTCAGGCAGGCAACTGTGCCTCGATCGCCGAGACGATCTCAGACGAATCGGGTTCGGTCTGGGGAGCGAACCGATCGACCACCTCACCCGACGGCGAAATGAGGAATTTCTCGAAGTTCCAGCGGATGTCGCCCGTGTAGCCCTCGGCATCGGGGTGGGTGGTCAACTCGGCGTACAGCGGGTCCCGCCCTTCGCCGTTCACTTCGATCTTGGAGAACATCGGGAAGGTGACGCCATAGGTCGTCGAACAGAACTCGGCGATCTCCTCGGCGGTCCCCGGCTCCTGGCCCATGAACTGGTTGCACGGGAATCCCAGCACACTGAAGCCCTTGTCGGCGTAGGTCTCCTGGAGCTGCTCCAGCGTCTCGTACTGGGGCGTGAGACCGCATCTGGATGCGACGTTCACGACCAGCAACGCCTTTCCCTCGTGATCCGCCAGGTCCGCCGGAGACCCGTCGAGTGCAGTCACCGGGTGATCATAGAACGACATCTCGTTTCCTCTTCTCGGAGTTCCTAGGATCCAGGGTATCGACTCACTGGACCGAACCCTGGCAACGTACCTGGACCGATCCCCCGCGGTGCACGGCGCGATCGTCGTCGTCGACCCCGACGGGCCGGTCGCGTCGGCCGGTGAGATCGATCGGCCGTTCGCGCTGGCTTCGATCACCAAGCTGTTCACCGCGACCGCGGTGCACGTCGCCGTCGAGGAAGGCACCCTCGCCCTCGAGGATCCCGCCGGGCCGGAGGACTCGACCGTCGCCCACCTACTGGCTCATGCCTCGGGTCTCGGTCCCGACGGCCAGGTGTTGAGCGCGCCCGGTCGACGCCGCATCTACTCCAATGCCGGTTACGACTCGCTCGGCCATGTGACCGCCACGGCGTCCGGGATGGACTTTTCGCGCTACGCCTCCGAAGCCGTCGTCGACGCTCTCGGCCTCACCCACACGTCGCTCACCGGATCACCCGCTGCCGACGCCTCCGCCTCGCCACGCGACGTCGCCGCACTCGTTTCGGCCTGGCTCGTCCCGGGAGCACTCCTGAGTGCCGAGACCGTCGAGGCAGCGGCGCGACCGTTCCTCGGAGACCTGGCCGGCGTGCTGCCCGGATTCGGCTCCCAGACCCCCAACGACTGGGGACTCGGCCCCGAGATCCGCGGCCACAAGTCCCCTCACTGGACCGGGTCGCGCAACAGCGCGTCGACCTTCGGTCATTTCGGCCAGGCCGGAACCTGCTGCTGGGTCGATCCGGTACACCGCGGCGCCATGGTCTGGCTCGGCGACGCGCCGTTCGGACCCTGGGCCACCTCGTTGTGGCCGGCGCTGTCCGACGCCGTTCTCGACGACCTCGCGGCCCGCCGCGGCCCATCGTGAGCCGAACGGACCGGGCCGTTCGATTCAATCTGCTCCGAAGCGTCACAGACCCGTCAAGAATCGTGAGCGGTGCTCCGAAGGATCAAACATGGAGGCACAACCGATCGGCTCCGACCGTGAGAAGCTCGACTGATGAGCCGGCTGGCGGAGGCGCGTGCCAGACATGCACTGGACACCGCAGGCCTCGACCCGTCGACCCCGCTCGAACCGGCGAGCAGTGTCACCAACGAAGTCTGGATCGGGCACGAGATCATCGTGCGGGTCAACTCCAAGCCGAGCGACCGGCTCCGCCGTGAAGCGCATCTCGCCCGTCTGCTACCCGCCGAGGTCGGCTACCCGCGGATCATCGCGTACGGTGGCGAGGTCGGCGCCGACTTCCTCATCATGGAGCGCGTGGCCGGGCACCCGCTGAGTCGCTGGTGGCCGAGCATGGACACCGCGCAACGGCGTGAGGCATCCGCCCAACTCGCCGCGAAGCTCCGCGCCGTGCATGCGACCCCCGCGAAGGGCATGCCGCCACTCACCCACACCCCACAGCTGCTCCGCCCGGCCCACGACGGCTGGAAGGCCGTCCATCCATTGCTCGACGCGATCGACCGGGCAGCGCTGCTTCCGCTGGTCGATTCCCGTCTCATGGCCGAAGTGCGCCAAGAGGTCGTCGACTCGGCGGATCACCTCACCCCGTTCGACACGAGCACCCTCATCCACGGCGATCTCACCTTCGAGAACGTGCTCTGGGACGGGGAGAAGATCACCGCTCTGTTGGACTTCGAATGGGCGCGTCCCGGGCCGCCCGATCTCGACCTCGACATCTTGTTGCGCTTCTGTGCCTATCCGCATCTGCATGTCGCGGCCGACTACGAGGACCGCACCCACGCGCGCGACTACATGGAAGTGCCGTGGTGGCTCGCAGAGGACTACCCCGGACTCTTCGACGCTCCCTTCGTCTCCGAACGGATCCGGCTGTACGCCTTCGCCTGGGACATCGCCGAGCTTCTGGCATTTCCGCCGCGCACCGACCCGCGGCATCTGCCCTTGGAGCACCCGCACCATCGCATTCGTCTCGCGATGGAGCGGACCAGCTATGTGGACGTCCTCAGCGGAGAATTCCAGCCCGTCGGCTGACCGGCGCGGCTCCCGGGATTCGATCAGAACTGGTCGACGGGCACCGCGAACAGTCCCGCAGCCCCGCTCCGGACCGACGGACCGAGTCCGCTGACGGTCGGAAGGACGTTGTCGGCGAAGAATCGTGCGCTCGCCACCTTCGCGGCATCGAACGCCTGGTCACCCTCACCTGCCGCGTCGAGTCGGTGTGCGGCGAGTGCTTCGACGGCCAGTAGCCAGCCCCCGACGACCCGGCAACACATCGTGAGGAACGGGCTCGCCCCGGTGAGCGCGTCGTTGATCGACTCTTCGCCCTGGGCGGCCAGCCAGGTCGCCGCGGATTCGATCTCGTCGGTGGCATCCCGCAGTCGGGTCGCGACGGCCAGGAGTTCCTCGCCGGCCTCGTCGAGTTCTGCGCAGGTCGCCCGGATGCGTGCCAGCAGATCGCCGAAGACGGCTCCACCCCGCAGCCCCAACTTTCGACCGACCAGGTCGAGCGCCTGTATGCCGTTCGTCCCCTCGTAGATCGCAGTGATCCGGGCATCCCGGTAGTGCTGGGCGACGCCGGTCTCCTCGATGTACCCCATACCGCCGTGCACCTGGATCGCCAGCGAGGCGACCTCGGAGCCGACCTCTGCACCCCAGGCCTTGCACATGGGGGTGAGCAGTTCCACCAACTCCGCGGAGCGCCGCCGCTCGTCTGCGTCGGGATGATGCGACGAACGATCGAAGTGCGAGGCGTCGAAGTAGAAGAGTGCCCGCAGCGCCTCGATCGTCGATTTCATCGTCAGGAGCATGCGACGTACGTCGGGGTGCTCGATGATGAAGGACCGTTCGCCCCGGGGCGCGCCGACCGCGCGGCCCTGCCGGCGATCCTTCGCATGGGTCACGGCCTGCTGGTAGGCGCGCTCGGCCAACCCGAGACCCTCGACGCCGACACTGAGTCGAGCCGCGTTCATCATCGTGAACATCGTGCGCATACCGGCATGGGGCTCGCCGAGGAGCCAGCCGACCGCCCCGTCGGATCGGGCGCCGAACTCCAACGCACAGGTCGGAGAGGCCCGGATTCCCATCTTGTGCTCGACGCCGACGCACCACACGTCGTTGCGCTCACCCAGTGATCCGTCGTCTTCGACCAGGAACTTGGGAACGACGAAACACGAGATGCCCTTGGTTCCGGCCGGCGCATCGGGGAGGCGTGCGAGCACCAGGTGCACGATGTTCTCGGTGAGGTCGTGGTCTCCGAAGGTGATGAAGATCTTGTTCCCGGTGATCCGGTAGGTGCCGTCAGCGGCAGGAACCGCCCGGGTGCGCACGTTGCCGACGTCCGACCCGGCGTCGGGTTCGGTGAGGTCCATCGAACTCGTCCACTCACCCGACACCATCCGTTCGAGGTACCTGGCCTGGAGCATCTCGTCGCCATGGGCCTCCAACGCGTGGATGGCCCCCTGAGTGAGCATCGGCGCCATCGCGAAGGCCATGTTGGCGCTGTTGAGCATGTCCTGCAGGGCGGTCCCGACGACCCAGGGAAAGCCTCCACCGCCCAACGACTGGCGGAAGGGCACCGCACTCCAACCCGCTTCGGTGTAGGCGCGGTACGTCTTCTTGAAGACCTCAGGCGTGATCACCGCCCCGTCCACGAGGTGAGACTCCTCCTGATCGCCGATGTGGTTGGTCGGGGCGACCTCGGTGGCGACGAAGCGACCATGCTCGGCGAGGATGGCCGTGACACTCTCACGGTCGGCGTGGCCGAACTCTTCGAACGTCGCGAGCTCGTCGAGGTCGGCGATGTGGCGGAGCGCGAAGTCGATGTCGGCGAGCGGCGGGGTGTAGTCGGTCATTGCCACGAGCGTAGATGCTGCCGACCAACTCGATTCCAGCCGGGAAGGTGTCGGATCCGAACCGCGAACCGGCAGAATGGAGACACGAGTCTCGACGAGAGCAGGAGAACCGATGACCGAAACCACCGACGAACTCACCCGACGGCTCACGCCCTTGCAGTACGACGTCACCCAGAACGGTGGCACCGAGCAGGCATTCACCGGCATCTACTGGGACAACCATGCCGACGGCGACTACCACTGCATCGTGTGTGATGCGGTGTTGTTCGATTCGGACACCAAATTCGAGTCCGGATCGGGTTGGCCCAGCTTCACCGCAGCCATCGACCCGGAGCGGGTCCGGCTGATCACCGACACGAACCACGGTATGGTCCGAACCGAGGTGCGCTGTGCGAACTGCGACGCCCACCTCGGCCATCGCTTCGACGACGGACCGGCGCCCACGGGCCAGCGCTACTGCATGAACTCCGCGTCGCTGGACTTCCGCCCCACTACTTGACAGCGGGAATACTGTCGAGGATGTGACCGGCACGATCGTCACTCACCCCGGCGACGAGCCCGTGGGAGTGGCAGGTGTGGCGCTCGGCAGCGACACCTTCGAGATCGTCCCTCGAAAGGGCCTCATCGTCGTCGCGATCTTCTTCGCGTTGCTGATCGCCGCGATCGTCTCGAACCAGCGCTGGCCGCTCGAATTGGCCCACGTCGGAGGCGGTGCGGCGTGGACGACGATCGATCTGTTCATGGGATTCGTCATCGGGCCGATCCTGGGCACGATGACGGTCGCCGGGCGGATCGAACTCACCAAACGGCTGATGCCCAAGATGGTGCTGATCATGCCGACGGTGGTGACGCTCACGCTCGCGGGCGGCTGGCAACTCGGCGCCTACCTCGGAACCGTCGACTCGGCGTTTCCCGGGCACGGCTGGATCGTTGCGAGCTACATCGTTGTCGGCATCATGGCGGTGATCGCACTCGGGCTGTTGGAGCCGGCGAACATCGCCGTGCTCTTCGAACTCCGCAAACCCCGACCGAACCCGGCCGTGATCGAAAAGCTGATGAAACGATTCATCTTCACCGCGGCGATCACCGGAGCGATGCAGGTCCTCACGTTGATCATCATGACCCGGATCTCGGGCTACCTGTGAGCGACACGGAACCTCCCGTCCCACCGGTCACGCAGATCGGCATGGTATCGCTTGCCCTGATCATCATCGGGGGGATCTATCTGGCGGCCCACCTGCCGAACGCCGTGCCACTGGCACCCGCGGTCGGCCTGTTGATCGCATCGGGTGCGCTCCTCGCAATCAACATGGCCCTGTTGGCCAGGGTACCCGACTTCAACTGGGGACGGTTCTTCCAGGTGTTCTGGTGGGCGCTCCTGGCCTACGTGATCACCGCCGGCCTGATCGAGTTCGCGTTCGTACGCGACGGACTGAGCGGCGGACCCCTCGTGGTGCTCACCCTGTCGATCGTGGTCTACGCGCTCCACGTGCCGGTGTTGATCGCATTCACCGTTGCGCGCTACGACCGGCTCGGTGCCGCCGCTCCCGAATCCTAGGATCTCTCGCCCTGGGAAAAGCGGGGGGCGCGTTTCTCACGGTGGGAGGCGACGCCCTCGATCACGTCGTCGCCACCGAATCCGACGAGTTCGTACCCCCAGGAAGCCTCGAAGATCGGCGCCGCCTGACGCAGCCAACCGTTCAGGGCGAGCTTGGTGAGTCGGATCGCCTGCTGCGCGCCGGTCGCCAGCCGTTCCGAGACGTCGAAGGCCGTCTCCAGCACCTCGTCGCGGGGCACGCTCAGCGACACCATCCCGAGCCGTTCCGCTTCGGCTCCCGTCATCGGCTCGCACAGCAACAGGTGGTACTTGGCCTTGGCCATGCCGCACAACAGGGGCCACACGATCGCCGCATGGTCGCCCGCGGCCACCCCGAGTCGGGTGTGACCGTCGATGATCTTCGCGTCCTCGGCGACGATGGAGATGTCGGCCAACAGGGCGACCACGAGTCCGGCTCCGACGGCCGGCCCGTGGACGGCAGAGACGATCGGCGTCGCACAGTCGATCATGTTGTAGACGAGGTCACGCGCCTCGCCCATCACCCGGGCACGCAACTCGGAATCGGCGGCCATCCGGGACACCATGTCGAGGTCTCCGCCGGCGGAAAAGCCCCGGCCGGCACCGTCGACGACCACGGCGCGAGCATCCGGGTCGGCGTCGACGTCCCGCCACACCCTCGACAGTTCGGCGTGCAAGACCTCGTTTGTGGCGTTCAGCACCTCGGGACGATTCAGGGTGATCCGGAGCACCCCGGCAGGCCGTCGCTCGAACACCAGGTGTTCATATGCTGCGTACCGGTCATCGTGCGACGGCACGACCATCTCCGATCTTTCCGTCGAGGCGACGTTGGCGACGCACGACCCCTTCGGACTCGAGCCCGGCCACCCCGACATCGACGAGGTCGTGCTCGGCGGCGCCGACCCGGATCCGCCCGATCTGGCCGGCGGTCATGGCACTGCGGGAACCTTCCGCATCGGACCGGAGCGTCGCCTCTCCGGTGAGACACATCACATAGGACCAGCCGTCGTCACCACTCAGGACGAGCACGTCGCCACGGGCCAGTACCCAGCCGGCGGAGGTCCGAACCGAACACGAGCGCGGCGTGTCGCCACGGAGGGATCGGAACCACAACACTCCCCCGGGGAGATCGGCCACGATCGAAGACGGCGTGTCGGCGTCGTCGACCATGACCCGCAGCCCCCGCGGTTCGGTCGCGTCGACTCTGAGGACACCGAATCCCGGCCAGTCGTACTCGTTGAACACCGTGCCCGCGTCGATGACTGTGCGGGTCGGCTCACCGACGACCTGCAGACGGTCGGCTCCCTGGTCGGCTCCGGGGTCGTCGTGTTCATCGCTCTCGTCATCGATGACCGACACGGCTTCCAGTGCCCCGGTCACCTCCTCGTCATCGCCCAACGACGACCTGCGAATCTCGCTCAGTTCACCCAACCAGTCCGTGCGCTCGGTCCTCGAACGGGCCGCACGCACACCGAGCACGATCAGCACGAGGACGACGACGCCGATCACGACGATGCCGATCAGGATGGGAAGTTCCATGGCACGACAAGCGTACCTATCGTGGCGGGGTGCCCGAACTTCCCGAGGTCGAGACGATTCGTCGGCAACTCGCCGCCGCGCTTGTGGGCACGACGGTCGTCGCGGCCGCCGGGCACCCCTCGCCCCGGTTCAACGAGGCAGCCGACGTCGTCGGTGCCCGGTTCGTCACCGTCGGTCGCCGTGGCAAGTACCTCCTGATCGCCACCGACGATGCCCGGGAACTCATCATCCACCTGGGGATGACCGGCACCATCGGACTCACTCCGATGCCACCGACACCGGTCGACGGCACGTCTCGGTGGCGGCGGGCAACTTGGACCCTCGACGACGGCCGCACCCTCGACTACGACGACCAGCGCCGCTTCGGCCGGATCGCCGTGGTACCGGCGGGGCACCACGAGCGACTGCCGACCCTGGCGGCGTTGGGACCGGAACCCTTCGACCCTGCATTCACCCCGGCGGTGTTCCACCGACGGCTCGCCGGTCAGCGCCGACACGTCAAGACCGCGTTGCTCTCCCAGCGGGTCGTCGCCGGAGTCGGCAACATCTATGCCGACGAGGCGCTGTGGCGTGCCCGCATCAACCCGGTGGTCCGCCGCCTGGGCATCGAACGCAGCACGCGACTGCACGGCGCAATGCTCGCCACCCTCTCTGACGCCATCGACCACGGTGGCACGCGCTTCCGCGACTACCGCTCGGTCGACGGCGACACCGGCAGGCATCAGTTCCACCTGGACGCCTACGGCCGCGCCGGACTCCCGTGTCACCGCTGCGGGGCCACCCTGGCGCGCCGGGTCGTCGACGGACGCGGCACGACCTGGTGTCCTACGTGCCAGGCACGCTGAAACCCCCTCGCCGAGGCGCGGTTAGTCTGTCGACGATGTCCGAACTGTTCTCCATCGAAGGCAAGTCAGCGCTCGTGACCGGCGGGTCGAGCGGTATCGGTCGGATGATCGCCGAGGGCTACGTCCGTGCCGGTGCGCACGTCACCATCGCCTCGCGCAAGGCCGACGTGTGCAAACAGGTCGCGGACGAACTGTCGGAGTTCGGTTCCTGCGAAGCGATCACGGCCAACCTGTCGACCGAGCAGGGCTGCCGGGAACTCGCCGAGACCTACCTGGCCGGTTCGGGTGAGCTCGACATCCTGGTGAACAACGCCGGCGCCACGTGGGGCGCCCCGCTCGCCGATTTCGACGATGCCGCGTGGAATCGCACTCTCGATCTCAACGTGAAGGGCGTGTTCCACACGACCAAGTTCCTGCTCGACGCGCTCCGGCGCGCATCCGCACCCGACGAACCGTCCCGAGTCATCAACATCGGGTCGATCGACGGCATACAGGTACCGATCATGGAGACGTACTCCTACTCGGCATCGAAGGCGGCCGTCCACCAACTCACCCGCCACCTCGCCTCGAAACTCGCGCCGGATATCACCGTCAATGCGATCGCGCCGGGTCCGTTCGAGTCGCGCATGATGCACGCCACCCTCGAAGCGGCCGGCGAGCAGATCGCCGACTCGACTCCGTTGCGACGCATCGGCCGCGCCGACGACATGGCAGGAGCCGCCATCTATCTGGCGTCTCGGGCAGCGAACTACGTCACGGGTGTGATATTGCCGGTCGACGGTGGCATCGCCACTACCCGATGAGCGTCTCGGATCTGTTCGATCCGGCGCGCTGGGAGGTCGTTGGGGGCTTCGACCTG
>DASSYG010000298.1:0-8653 GCA_035703405.1 Acidimicrobiales bacterium
CCGGCCTGAGCCTCCTCGGCTGTCTCCTCATCCACCTCGATCTCATCCTCCTCGACGGGCTCGTCGACGGGGGCGATGGCATCGATCTGGATGCCGGTGGCGGCCGACTTGCGGGTCGTGCAAGAACTTCTGGGTCATGCGGATCTGTCGACGACCCAGGGGTACACTCATGTGACGAGAGACCACCTGAGAAGGGTCTTGGACGCAGCACACCCCCGTGCGTGAAGGTCGAAGTGACGTGACTGACGCTCAGCGAGACGAGATCGACGCCCTCTGGACCCGCTACAAGCGGTCGGGCAAGCGGTACGTGCGCGATCAGCTCATCCTGCAGTACTCGCCGCTGGTCAAGTACGTGGCGGGCCGGGTCGCAGCAGGTCTGCCGAGCAGCGTCGACCAGGGCGACCTGGTGTCCTGTGGGATGTTCGGCCTCGTCGATGCGATCGACAAGTTCGATCCCGAGCGCGGGTTCCGCTTCGAGACCTATGCGATCACCCGGATCCGCGGGGCGATCATGGACGAGCTGCGGTCGATGGACTGGGTACCGCGTTCGGTGCGGGCCAAGACCCGCCGGATCGAAGAGGCCATGGCGAAGCTCGAGGCGGAACTGCACCGGGCGCCGACCGACGCGGAACTGGCCGACCAACTCTCGGTGAGCGTGGATCAGCTTCAGCAGATGCTGAGCCAGATCTCGATGACGGGCGTCGCCGCCCTCGACGAACTGCTGTCCCTGGGCGCCGAATCCGGTGACTCGGTCACGCTGGGAGACACGATCGCCGGCGATTCCGAGGATCCCTCGGACGTCTTCGAATCGGTCGAGATGCGGGACCGGCTACGTGAAGCGGTGGCGGCGCTGCCCGAACGGGAGCGCATGGTGCTCGGCCTCTACTACTACGAGGGACTCACGCTCGCCCAGATCGGCGAGGTCGTGGGCGTGACCGAGAGTCGGATCTGTCAGATCCACACCAAGTCGGTGCTGCAACTACGGTCCCGCCTGACCGATTGGGACCGGCTCGTACCGGTCTGAACTCGGCGGGTTTGAACGGCGGCGATCGTGGGTATCTGATCGTCGATGGGTCGAAGCGACATCCGCATGCTCCTGGTACTGGTGCTCCTCGTTGCCGGCCCGCGCCCGGCGACCCGACCCGAGGGGTCGGCCGCACCGTCGTCGTCGACGTGTGCGCTGCCGGTCGACGCCGAGGTGTCCGACGGGTTCCGTCCCCCGGCAGAACCGTGGCTTCCGGGGAATCGGGGCCTGACGTTCGCGACCACGCCGGGTCGCCAGGTCCTCGCGGTCACACCGGGGGTCGTTCGCTTCGCCGGGCCGATCGCGGGCCAGTGGTACGTCACGGTACGACGGGACGACGGCCGTGACGTGACCTATTCGTTCCTGTCGTCGGTCGACGTCGCGGTCGGTGACGTCGTCGCGGAGGGCGACCCGTTGGGCCGCACCGGGCCGGTGGCGTTCCAACTGGGCTACCGCGACGGCACCACGTACCTCGACCCCACCGAGCTGGTCGTCGACGCGTGTGGCCTGCACCATGCCGTGCTCGTTCCCGTACCCGAATGAGGCGCGCCGCGGTCATCGGTCTAGAATTCATGACCGGCCCGACGACCGTCGGGACCGAAAATCGATCGTCCGGAGAAACCCACGGTCGTCGACTGTTCGTCGGTCGACGCGTCCTCCGGATGTGGAACCAACCGATGGGAGACATCACCATGACTGCAGTCGTGACCATGAAGCAGTTGCTCGAGGCCGGGGTGCACTTCGGCCACCAGACACGCCGGTGGAACCCGAAGATGAAGCGGTTCATCCACGGCGAACGCAACGGCATCTACATCATCGATCTGAACCAAACGCTGACCCGCATCGAGAAGGCCTACACCTTCGTGCGCGACCTGGTCGCCGAAGACGGCACCGTGTTGTTCGTCGGCACCAAGAAGCAGGTTCAGGACCCGGTCCAGTCCTACGCGGCCAAGTGCGGCATGCCCTATGTGAATCAGCGGTGGTTGGGCGGCATGCTCACCAACTTCGCCACGATGTCCAAGCGCATCGCGAAGATGCAGGAATACCGCCGGATGGCCGCCTCGGGCGAGTTCGACCTGATGCCCAAGAAGGAAGCGCTGCTGATCAACCGCGAGCTGACCAAGCTCGAGCGGAACCTCGGTGGGATCGACCGCATGGAGAAGCTGCCCGACGCGGTGTTCATCCTCGACACCAAGACCGAGCACATCGCGGTCACCGAAGCGAACAAGCTCGGCATTCCGGTCATCGCCGTGGTCGATACGAACTGTGACCCCGACGAGATCACCTACGTCATCCCCGGCAACGACGACGCGATGCGCTCGGGATCGCTGCTGGCCCGTGTCGTCGCGGACGCCGTGACCGAAGGTCGCCAGATGGCGAGTCGCCGCAAGGCAACCGAAGAGCTCGTGCACCGGACCGCCGAGGACGAAGCGCGCGTCGCTGCCGAGCAGGCAGAGGCCAGGAACCAGGCCGCTCGCGCCCAGGCCGAACGCGAAGCACGGCTCGACGCCGAGCCCGTAGCGGTACCCGAGACCGACAGCGAGCCCGAGACCGAACTCGCTCCCGTCGTTGCCGAGGCCGCAGCGCCGGAAGCTCCGTCGACCGAAAGCGAGTGAGACGAATCGTCATGGCTGATTTCACTGTCAAGGACATCCAGGCACTGCGTTCCGAGACCGGGGCCGGCATGATGGACGCCAAGCGGGCACTCACCGAGAGCGACGGCGACATGGACGCCGCCCGCAAGTGGTTGCGGGAACACGGACTCGCCAAGGCCGCGGGCCGGACCGACCGGGACAGCTCCGAAGGGGTCGTGTCGATCGCGGTGTCGGGTTCCAACGCCGGGCTCGTAGAACTCAAGTGCGAGACCGACTTCGTCGCGAAATCCGAGGCGTTCGCGCCGTTCGCCGACGAACTCGCGGCCGCTGTGGCCGACGGTGGTGAAGCGGCGCTCGCCGGTTTCTCCGATCGGGTGGACGACCTGAAGGTCCGCCTCAAGGAGAACATCTCGATCGGGCGCACCGCGCGGCTCGCCGCGGCCGACGGTGACGTGCTCGGCATCTACCTGCACCGCCAGGACGGTCGTGGCGTGAACGCCGTCGCCGTGGCACTCGCCGGCGGCAGCGACGAGCTGGCCCACGACATCGCCGTCCACATCGCGTTCACCAAGCCGACCGCGCTGTCCCGCGACGATGTGCCCGTGGATGAGGTCGCCGCAGAACGCACCGCGTTGGAGGACATCACCCGGGCAGAAGGCAAGCCCGAGGCGGCGCTGACCAAGATCGTCGAAGGCCGGCTCTCGGGCTGGTTCGCGGAGCGGGTCGTCCTCGAGCAGAAGTACGTCAAGGACGAGAAGCAGACGATCTCCAAGCTGCTCGAAGGCGCCGGCGCCACACTTGTGCGCTTCGAACAGCTCGTCGTGGGGAGCTGAATGGCGGGCGCGAAGTGGCAGCGCATCCTGCTCAAGCTCTCGGGCGAATCGTTCGCCGGAGATGCGGGTTTCGGCATCGACGGTGACGTCGTGGGCGACCTCGCTCGCCAGATCGCCGAGGTTCGCACCGAGTTGGGCGTCGACATCTCGGTCGTCGTGGGAGGCGGGAACATCTGGCGGGGCATGACCGGGGCCGGCGCCGGGATGGACCGCGCCCAGGCCGACTACATGGGCATGCTCGCGACCGTGATCAACGCACTCGCACTCCAGGACCTGCTGGAACGTCTCGACCAACCCACCCGGGTGCAGTCGGCGATCCACATGTCACAGGTCGCCGAGTCCTACATCCGGCGGCGGGCACTCCGCCACCTCGACAAGGGTCGGGTCGTGATCTTCGCGGGTGGCTCGGGAAATCCGTACTTCACCACCGACACCACCGCCGCGTTGCGCGCGGTCGAGATGGGAGCGGACGTGTTGTTGAAGGGAAGCCATTCGGGCGTGGATGGGGTGTACACCGACGATCCGCGCACCAATCGGGATGCGGTGAAGATCGACCGGATCAGCTATCTGGACGTGCTGAACCGGGGTCTGAAGGTGATGGATGCGACCTCGATCACGATGTGCATGGACAACCGGGTTCCGATCGTGGTCTTCGACCTGATGACCGATGGCAACATCAGGTCCATTCTCGAAGGGCACGAGCTGGGTACCCTGGTGTCATGAGTTCCGAGTTGATCGAGGTCGTGACCGAGGGGGCGACCGAGCGCATGGCGCGTGCGGTCGAGCACACCCGCAACGAGTTCACCGGCGTGCGCACGGGTCGGGCGACGCCGGCACTGATCGACAAGCTTCCCGTGGAGTACTACGGATCCGAAGTTCCCATGCAGCAGTTGGCGTCGTTCTCGGTGCCCGAGGCCCGCCAGTTGCTGGTCGCTCCCTTCGACAAGGGAGCGATGGGCGCGATCGAACGTGCGATCCAGCTCGCGGATCTCGGCCTGAACCCTTCCAACGACGGGACGATCATCAGGCTGGCGTTTCCGCCGCTCACCTCCGAACGCCGAGCCGAGTTGGTCAAGGTCGTCAGGGGGTTCGCCGAGGAAGGACGCATCTCGGTCCGGAACGTGCGGCGGTCCGCTCGTCGGGAGCTGGAAGAGCTCGGCGACGAGGCGGACGTGTCCGACGACGACCTGACCAGGGCGAACAAGGATCTCGATAAGATCACGCAATCGTACGAGTCAGAGATTTCTCAGGCATTGGCGCAAAAAGAACGTGAACTGCTCGAGGATTGACGGACCCCGATGAGCGCCGAGAAACCCGAGTCCTCGAGGAGGTCCCCAGATGGACGACCAGAGTGATCGCAGAGACGACAAGACTCCCCGTGAGGAGAACGAAGGCGTGCGGATCATCGGTGCAGAGGAGGCCGCTGAGGCGGTCGAACGGGGAGAGGTGGCTCCTCGCCTGTCCGACGAGGAGCCTCGGTTCGGCGACCGTCCCAACACCGCACCCGAAGGCGCCCGCCCGGCGTTGCGCTTTCCGCTGGATGCCGACTCGGACCCCAGCGATCTGATCCGACCAGCGGTGCTGGGGCACGATCCCGCTGGTGACGACGACCCGTCGCCGTCGGGCTCGGTCGAGCTGCCCCATTGGACAGATCCGCCGACCGGTGAGGTCCCGGCGGTGCTCATCGGTGACGACGAGGGTGACGACCTCGACGCCTGGTCGTCGTTCGCCACGTCATCGCCGACCCGTTGGCGCGGCGCGGACGACGACTGGGACGACACCGGCGAGTACACCGCGGCACTCTCCGACGACGACCCGATCGGAGCACTCGACACGAGTGAGCGACCGACCGACGAAGACCTGTTCTCCTTCGACGACATCGACGAGGTGGCCTCGCAGCGCACCGCGGCGGCCAGCGCGGAACGCGCCCGGGCGCTCACCGGGGAGACCGATCTGTTTTCTGGAGGCGAGGACCCCACGCTCGACGATTTCGACGACATCCCGTTGTTCTCCGGTGGCGATGTCGCCGGAGGTGGCGCCGAAGCCGAACGAGAGACGATCGAAGAAGCGGCGCTGGTGCGGCCCCGTCGTCGCCGGCCGTCGCGCGGACCCGATACCGACGTGGCACGCGGTGCCGATCCGGGTGGGGGCGCCGGGCGGGACGTGCCCACCGCGGTCGCCGCAGGCGTCGGGATCGCCGTCGTGGCGCTCATCTGCTTCGCACTCGGATCCGCCGTGGTCGCCGTGTTGGTGACTCTGGTCGTGGCCTTGGCCGCGGTCGAGTACTTCGGCGCGACCCAGCGGGCGGGACTGCGTCCCGCGGCGCTGCTCGGCCTCATCGCGGCGATCACGTTTCCGCTTGCCACCTACTGGCGGGGTGAACCCGCGGTACCGCTGATACTGGCGTTGTCCACGGTGTTCGCCGTGGTGTGGTATCTGGTCGGAGCCGGCGGAGACTCGCCGGTGCTCGAAGGCGTCGGTTCGACGCTCGTCGGCGTGCTCTGGATCGGCTTGTTGGGTTCCTATGCGACGCTGCTGTTGCGCGTACCGGATGGTCGCGGAATCCTGCTGGCGGTGATCATCACGACGGTGTTCTACGACATCGGCGCATTCTTCAGTGGTCGGACCTTCGGTCAACGACGCCTTTCCGGGGCGAGTCCGAACAAGACCGTCGAAGGCTTCGTCGGCGGGGTCGCGGTGGCCGCGGTCATCGGCATGATCCTGGGAGGTATCGGACTGGGGACCCCGTTCCACGGCTTCGGTCACGGACTCGTCCTGGGCATCGTCGTCGGCGTGGCGGCCACCTTCGGCGACCTGTGCGAGTCCCTGGTCAAACGTGATCTCGGCGTCAAGGACATGGGCGCGATCATCCCAGGTCACGGAGGCGTGCTCGACCGCATCGACGGGCTGTTGTTCGTGCTTCCCGCCGCGTACTACCTGATCATCGGACTCCACTGGATGTGATCGAAGTTTCCCTGGCCGGCTCGACCGGCTCGATCGGGACCCAGACCCTCGACGTCGTCTCCCGAGACCCCGACCGATTCCACGTCCACGCGATCGCCGCGTCGGGTCGGTCCATCGAGGTCCTCGTCGAACAGGCCCACGAGTTCCGTCCCCGTGTGGTGGCCGTGGCGACCGACGTTCGTGCGAGCGAGCTCGCCGCAGCACTCCCCGAGGGTTGTGAAGTGCGCGCCGGCAACGACGCGCTGGAGAGCATCGCCGCCGAAGCCGACGTGTGCATCAACGGCGTGGTGGGTTTCGCCGGCCTCGGGGTGACCCTCGCAGCGCTCGACGCCGGTAAACGACTGGGATTGGCGAACAAGGAATCGCTGATCGCGGCAGGCCCGGTGGTGCAGGCGGCACGACGCACACCGGGGGCCGAGATGATCCCGGTCGACTCCGAACACGCCGCGCTGCACCAGTGTCTGCGGTCCGGGGGCTACACCGACGGTGACGGCACACGCACGACGGTCGACCGGCACGGCCCGGTCGCGCCCCGAAGAGTCGACCGCCTCGTGCTCACCGCGAGTGGCGGACCGTTCCGTGGGCGGACGAGCGACGAACTCCGCGGCGTCACCCTTGCCGACGCGTTGGCCCATCCCACCTGGTCGATGGGACCGAAGATCACCGTGGATTCCTCGACGCTGATGAACAAGGGACTCGAGGTCATCGAGGCCTTCGAGTTGTTCGGTGTGCCGGCCGGGGATGCCGGCGTGGGTATCGACCTCGACGACATCGACGTGGTCGTCCATCCCCAGTCGGTCGTGCATTCGATGGTCACCTACGACGATGCCTCGACGATTGCCCAGCTCTCGTTGCCGGACATGCGCCTACCGATCTCCTACGCGCTCAACTGGCCGGATCGTTCGGCGCACGGATTCGGTCGCATCGACTGGTCCGAGACCAGACGGCTCGACTTCGAACCCCCGGATCGGGCCACCTTCGCGTGTCTCGATCTCGCCTATGGCGCCGCCCGCGCCGGCAATGGGGCACCGACCTGGTTGAACGCCGCCAACGAGGTGGCCGTGGCGGCTTTTCTCGACAGTAGAATTCGCTGGTTCGAGATCGCCGAGGTTCTTTCCGACGCGATGGACCGGCATGATGGACAGATGCTTTCCAGCGTCGAGGACGTGCTCGCGGTCGACGCCGCGGCGCGTGTCGTCGCCGGTGACCTGATCGCAGCGAGGACCGAGTGAGCGACCACCGCGCCGTACCCGAACCACCGCCCCCACCGAATCCGGAGGGACCGGAACAGACGCCGGGCTCGCATTGGCTGCGGGTGGGGCTCATGGTCCTCGCCCTCGTCGTGTTGACCCGCTACACCGGCTGGTGGGGCCTGGCGATCGTCGCCGGGCTCGTCTTCATGATCTTCCTGCACGAACTCGGTCATTACATCATGGCCAAACGGGCCGGGATGAAGGTCACCGAGTTCTTCATCGGCTTCGGACCGCGGCTCTGGTCGTTCCGACGCGGCGAGACCGAGTACGGCATCAAGGCGATTCCGGCCGGTGCCTACGTGAAGATCATCGGCATGTCGATGGCCGAGGAGGTGGACGAGGCCGACGAGGCACGCACCTACCGCGCGAAGCCGTTCTGGCAGCGTTTCGGGGTCGCGGTCGCCGGGTCCACGATGCACTTCATCCAGGCGCTGGTGTTGATCTTCGTCATCCTGGTGTTCTCCGGCGCACCGGGAGGTGCGCTCGCCCGGCCGCAGGCCGAGTCCAGCGTGACCCAGATCGGCGACGTCTATGCGCACTGCCCGGCCGCCGAAGCCGGGATCCGTCCCGACGACGAGGTCCTCGCCATCGATGGCCGGCGTTTGGTCGACTACACCGATCTCGGTCACATCATCGCTCCGTTGGCGAACTCCGATGTCGACTTCCTGATCCGCCGCAACGGCGAGACCCGTCACGTCACGGTGCACATCGTCCCTCGTGACGACTCCCCGGGCGCCGTGGGCATGCTGGGTGTGGGCTACGGCGCGAAGCCCCCGGAGGTGGAGAAGACCGGCCCGATCCGGGCGGTGCCGGCGACGCTGTCCGAATTCGGTCACCTGATGGCCCAGACGATCCCGGCGTTCTTCAAGGCGTTCAGCCCGTCGAATCTCAAGTCGTACGGGAACCAGGTCGTGAACGCGCAACAAGACCGTGACCACGCGGGGTCGACGAGTGCTCCGACCACGGTCCTGGCCGACCAGAACC
>DASSYG010000367.1:0-11559 GCA_035703405.1 Acidimicrobiales bacterium
TCATCGTGTCGCTTCCGATCGCCGGCTCAGGAGACCGCTCACGGTACCAGTGCGTGGCGGCATGGCAGATGCTGCCACGCCGGCATCCGACCGGTCAGTCCAACGGCGGGGTCGACAACAGCGTCACCGCGATGCGATTCCACGAGTTGATCGCGGTGATCGCCATGACGAGCTGCCCCAGCTCCGTCGCATCGAAATGGGCTTTGGCCTCTTCCCACACCTCGTCGGCCACACCTTCTCCGTGCCCGTCGAGCAGGGTCATCGCATCGGTCAACCGCAGGGCGGCCCGTTCACGTGCGGTGAAGAACGGAGCATGCGGCCATACCATCACCGACGCGAGACGACGGTCGGTCTCGCCGCCGGCCCGGGCCTCGGTCGTGTGCATGTCTACACAGAAGGCACACCCGTTCAGCGCCGAGGCGCGCAGCTTCACGAGCTCGCGCAGACCGGGGTCGAGGTCGATGGCGTGGTCGAAGTGCGCCATCGCGCCGTAGGCCTTGTCGAGGCCATCGACATCGCCGAATCGGGTGGGTGGGATGAAGGCAGTGTCGGAAGAGTCGCTCATGTGTCGCAGGGTACGGCCGACATCGGCCGTTTCGCACGTCGACGGCCGGTCGAGACACGTTCTGTGCACGGCTTTCGACACGGAGGCGGGTCGACGGTGCAAAGAATCGGCAGGGGTGTGTCGGATCCGTGCTGATTCTTGGCGACTCGCGTCGTCGCGGCTGTGGCAAGGTGAGCGACATGACGAGTGTGGAGACCCTCACCGGACTGATCGACGTCGCCGACCTCGGCCCGACCCTGATGCACGAGCACGTGTTCATACTCGACGCCGACTACCTGCACAACTACGGCGAAGGAACCTGGTGGGACGAGGACGCCGAACTGGAACGGGCCGTGGGCAAGCTCAACCGGCTCGCCGACAAGGGCATCACCACGATCGTGGACCCGACCGTGCTCGGGCTGGGACGCGACATTCCTCGTCTGGCGAAGATCGCGGATCGCGTCCGGGTCAACATCGTCGTCGCCACCGGCGTGTACACCTATGACTCGCTTCCCTTCCCCTATTCGCTGCAGGGACCCGGCCTTCCTCTGGGAGGAGACGACCCCCTGGTGCGGGACTTCACCCGCGACATCACCGAGGGCATCAGCGGCACCGACGTCAAAGCCGCGTTCTTGAAGTGCGCGGTCGAGCACGCCCCGATGAGCGGCGACGTCGAGCGGGCGTTGCGGGCGGTCGCGCAGGTCTCGGTCGCCACGGGCGCGCCCATCACCGTGCACACCAACGTCGCCGAACGCACCGCGGATGTGGTGCTCGACGTGTTGGGTGACGAAGGCGTCGACTTGGCCAAGGTGGTGCTCGGTCACGTGGGCGATTCGACCGACGTCGACTGGCTCGCGTCGCTCGCCGACAGCGGTGCCATTCTCGGTATGGACCGGTTCGGTCTCGACGTGTTCGCGTCGACCGACGCCCGGGTCGCCACCATCGTCGAGCTCGCCCAGCGTGGCTACGCGGACCACATGGTGCTCAGCCACGACGCGTCGTGTCGGATCGACTGGTTCGGACCCGACGCGCCCGGCGTGATCGACGCCGGGATGCCGAACTGGAACTACGAGCACATCAGCGACGACGTGTTGCCGGCCTTGCGCGGCGGTGGGATCACCGACGACCAGATCGACGCGATGCTCACCGGCGTGCCACGTCGCTACTTCGGGGGCTGAGGGCCGCCGCAGGTGAGCTACCTCGCCAAAGACCGACTCGGGCAACGGCCGACGAGGTCGATCGCTGATCGGTAGGGTCACGCCGATGCACGACGGTCACGACCACGACCACACGGAAGGGCACGCGGCGCAGAGCTTCGATGAGCGCGCCGCGACCTGGGACGACGACGCCAAGGTGGCACGCGCGGCGCACATCGCCCGACGCATCGGCGAGGAGGTCGCCCTCACCGGCGACGAGCGACTCTTCGAATACGGCGCCGGCACCGGACTGGTGTCCGAGGCGTTGCGAGGGGCGGTCGGACCGATCACCCTGGCCGACGCCTCAGAAGGCATGCGCGTCGTCGCCCAGGCGAAGGTCGACGACGGACGCCTCGCCGGGGCGCGGGTCTGGGGGCTGGATCTGTCGAGCGATTCGGTGCCCGCGGACGAGGCCTTCGACCTGATCGTCACCTCGATGGTGCTCCACCATGTCGGCCGGCTGGAAGTCACCTTGCGCGCCTTCCACGAGCTGTTGGAGCCCGGTGGCCACCTGTGTGTGGTCGATCTGGATGCCGAGGACGGATCGTTTCACGGCGAGGGTGCTCACGTGCACAACGGTTTTGCCCGCGGCGCGTTCGCCGGGCTGCTGCGGGACGCCGGCTTCGCGGACGTGCGCCTGTCGGACTGCGGGACCGTGGACCGCGACGGCGCCGAGTTCGGACTCTTCCTGGCGGTGGCTTCCCGCTGAGCCGACGCGCTGAGCAATACCCCGGTCGTTGCCTCGACAAGGACAGACAACAGACCATCGAAATCGGGCATCAGCGCAGGTCGGCGCTGTTTTGCATAGCCGCATCGTTGCCCGATATGATCGGAAGGTGACAGTACGGCGAACCATCGGGCGGGTGTTGGACATCGACCGACAACGCGATGTGTCGCTCGGTGAGACACCCGGGCGGATGGCACTGCTCGCGGGAATCGGCGTGGTCCTGGGCGTGATCGGCGGCGTCGCCGCGTTTGCGATCGTCAACCTGGTCGGTCTCATCTCGAACCTCGCCCTGCTGCACAAGGTCGCCTTCGACCTGCCCGACCTGCAGCACTACCACCCGGGGCCGGATCTGCTGCTGGTCGCCATCGGTGGCGCGTTCGTCGTCGCATTGTTGGCCCGTTGGGCGCCGACGATCAAAGGGCACGGAATTCCCGAGTCCCTCGAAGCGATCGTGTTCGATCACAGTCGGATCCCACCCAAGGTCGTGCTCGCCAAGCCCCTGTCTGCCGCAATCGCCATGGGAACCGGCGGGCCGTTCGGTGCAGAAGGGCCGATCATCGTCACGGGTGGGTCCGCCGGCTCACTCATCGGCCAGATCCTCAGACTCTCATCGGCGGAACGTCGCATCGCCCTCGCCACCGGCGCGGCGGCCGGCATGGCCGGCGTGTTCGCCACACCGATCGCCGCGATCATCATCGCGTTCGAGTTGCTGTTGTTCGAACGCTCACTCCGGGCGCTCGTGCCCCTGCTGCTCGCAACCGGCATCGCCACCCAGATCCACTTCGAGTTGATCGGACCCGATCCACTGTTCCAGGCGTTCGGTCTGCACACGGTCTCCGGTTGGCAACTTCCCCTGTTCGTCGTCCTCGGCATCGCCTGTGGGCTCATGGCGTTGGTGTTGAACAAGGGTCTGTTCGGCTTCGAGGCGCTCTTCCGCCGCTCCCGGATTCCTGAATTCTTCCACCCGGTCGTCGGTGCGGTCGGTTTCGGCCTGATCGGACTGATGGTTCCCGGATCACTGTCGGTGGGCTACTGGGCAATCCAGTCGGCCGTGAACGACCGCTTCCTCCTGGGCGCTGCGGCGATCCTGATGGTTGCGAAGCTGTTCTCGTGGTGGATCGCGCTCGCCTCGAACACCTCCGGAGGAACGCTCGCACCGATCTTCATCATCGGATCGACGATGGGGCTCATGATCGGCATCGGATTCGGACACGCCTTCCCCGGGCTCGGTATCCAACCCGCCGCGTTCGCCGTCGTGGCGATGGGCGCCACCTTCGGGGCTTCGGCCCGGGCACTGCTCACGGGCGCCGTGTTCGCCCTCGAAGCCACCGACAGCTTCGAGTTGCTCGTGCCGATGATCATCACCACGGCCGTCGCCGAGCTCGTCACCCACCAGTTCCTCGACCAGCGCCTGATGACCGACAAACTCCTCCGCCGCGGCTATCGGGTCGCGTTCGACACCGAGGTCGACCCCTTCAGGATGATCGTGGCCGGACGCGCCGTCGAACCACTGCCGGATGATCCGCTCGACCCCGACCTGCCCCGGATCGATTCGACCGCGTATGTGGGTGACGCGGTGGCGTTGCTCCTGGACGGGTCCGCCGAAGAGATCGTGGTGTACGCCAGGGGTGAACCGATCGGTGTGCTCGGCCCCGGAGTGATCGACGGCGCGCTCGCCCGACGGCTCGCCGAGCGGGACCCACAGGAGCCAACCCTGTTCCGGGGACGGGGACGGGGACGGCGACGCCGTCGACGCCTCGAGAGAACGCCGGTCTCGGATTTCTCCGCAGGGAGCGACCGCCCCGACATCGGTGAATCCATCGGGTGCACCGACGCGCCGCCGGATGGTTCGCCCGCGCTCGACGTGTCGGTTCCGGACCCTTCCCCGACACCGGTGCCGGTCGCGCCCGATCCGAGACGTGTTCCCGTGGCCGGCGCGCGCGAAGCTACCGTGTCACCGAGTTCGGGCAACCGACGCGACGGTCTTGACGCCGATACCCCGGAGATGACATGAAGACGCCGCAATTCGATGACGACGACTACCACGAGATTCTCGCCCTGCGCGATCAGCTGCGACGGTTTCTCCATTGGAGCGAAGCACAAGCGAAGGAAGCGGGCCTGACGCCCGCGCAGCACCAGTTGCTGCTCGCGGTCCGAGGGCACCCCGGAGGCGACCGTCCGACCATCGGTGAGCTGGCCGAGCACCTTCAGGTCCGTCACCACTCTGCGGTCGGTCTCATCGACCGGGCCGAGGCGGCCGGGCTCGTCGAACGGCTTCCCGACGATGTCGACGGCAGGATCGTGCGCATCCGCCTCAAGAAGTCCGGTCAGGATGCGTTGGACGAGCTCACTGCTTTCCACGTCACCGAACTCCGGGTCCTCGCAGAATCGTTCGCGTCGCTCCGTCTGCCCGGATCCGGCTGACCCGCACGATCGAGCGATCGGGTCAACCCTCGAGGGCGACCGCGACGAACGCTGTGGCCGCGGGCGACAGCGGGCCCTCACGGTGGATCAGACCGATCGTGCGGTTGAGTGGGGGATCGACCGAGGCGACCACGGCTCCCTGCGCGGTCGCGATCTGGGCGCGTGGTGACGGCAGGAAGGTGGTGCCTGCCCCTGCAAGCACCAGCGGGAGCAGCGCTTCGCGGTGCCCGGTCTCCACGGCCACGGTCGCCGTCACGTCGGCGGTCGCACACGCGTCGTCGACGAGGCGACGGGTGGCCGTCCCGACGGGAGTGGTGATCAAGGGCATTTCGGCCAACCGCCGCACGGGAAGGCGCCCGTCGACGATCGGTGTTCCGGGAGGGCAGACCGCCAGGAGTTCCTGAGCGGCTAGTTCGTGGACGACGAGCCCGGGCGCGGCGGGCAACTCGACGAGTCCGATCTCGTACGCGCCGTCGTGCACCCCTTCGATCGCGGCATCGGCGGCGTCGGGTTCGGCGATGTGCACGGCCACCCCGGGATGCCTGGCGCGGAACGCACCGACCATCGTCGCGAGCGGATCGACCGCGAGGGTGTGCAGTGTCACGATGTCGAGCCGGCCGGCACGAAGTCCCGCCACATCGCTCACCGCGTCGCGGGCGACGGCTGCGTCGCGTAGTAGTCGTCGGGCGGGGCCGAGGAAGACACGCCCCGCGGCGGTGAGCCGGACCTGTCGGCCGAGCCGGTCGAACAACGGCGCGCCGAGTTCCCGTTCGAGGGTGCGGATGCCCTGGGACAGCGACGGCTGGGTCACGGGGATCGACGCGGCGGCTCGGGTGAAGCTGCCGAGGTCGGCCGCAGCGACCACGTAGGCGACCTGTTGCAGATTCACAGGCAGAGCCTATCGATACAACAGGAACTTCCATGTTGACCTATGACCCGGCGGAGAGTTGGGTGGAAGCGTGGATTGGATCGTGATCGCGCTCATCGGTGTCGGAACCGGCTTTCTCGCCGGAATGTTCGGCAAGGGCGGCTCTGCGGTCGCCACGCCGATCCTGGCTGCAGTCGGCGTCCCGCCGATCGTGGCGGTCGCCGCTCCGCTGCCCGCCACCATCCCGGGAACGCTCGTGGCATCCCGACCCTATGCACGGGCCGGGATGATCGATCGCGACCTGATGCGGTGGAGTCTCATCTTCGGCATCCCCGCGACGATCGTCGGAGCGGTCGCGACGCGTTGGATCGACGGGTCGGCTCTGGTGCAGGCCACCGACGTGCTGATCGCCGCGATCGGGATCCGCTTCCTGGTGGGTCCGGCACACAGCGCCGAGGTCGTCCCCGACGTCTCGCACCGCAAAGCGCGCACGGTCGGCATCGCGCTCGGAGTCGGGGTGGTCTCGGGACTGCTCGCGAACTCCGGCGGATCGCTGCTCGCCCCGTTGTTCATCCTCGTGCTCGCCATGCCGATCAAGCAGTCGTTCGGTACGTCGTTGATCGTGGCGAGCGCACTGGCGATCCCGGGCACCATGGTCCACCAGCTCCTCGGCCATCTGGACTGGGCGGTGATCGGCGTCTACGGGGCCGGCTCGATCATCATGGCTCCACTGGGCGCTCGGGTCGCCCTGCGCACCGACGCCATGCGCCTCGAGCGCGCCTACGGCGCCTGCCTGGCGATCCTGGGGATCACCTTCTTCTTCTGGTAGATCGCCGGCCGGGCGTCGCCGGGCCAGGAACCAACCGGTGACACCTGTGGAGCACCCCCAACGGGATTCGAACCCGTGTTACCTGCGTGAAAGGCAGGCGTCCTAGGCCGCTGGACGATGGGGGCATCGTGACGGGTGAGCGGGCGAGCCTAGCAACGGCCCGGCACGATCGGCGAGATCGCACCCCTCGACGACGAAGTCCGCTGCCCGTCATGGGGGCCGTTCGGCCCATTCGGAGGGACGCTGGTCACCTGACCGGAGCAAACCTCAATCACGAGGCTCCACAGCCGATGTGAGATGGGGCTGGAGGGACTCGCACTGGCAGCGTCGTCGCAGGTCGTGGCGGTGCGCTTCCAATCGAGCACCCCGGACCGATCGACCCCTTCCAACCGCCACGAGGTCGGACATGAACAGTAGCGCCATCGCTGTGAACTCCGGGACGACGAATCCGAGCCCCGGCGGGTTCCGGCGCGCGGTCCGCGTCGGCGTGCACCAGACGGCACCCCGATCCTCGTATCCCCGGGCGCGGTGGTCGTGACCGCAGACGTCCTCATCTGCCCGAATTGTCGGGCGCGGGTGTTCGGTCACTGGCAGGCCTGCAAGTTCTGCGGTGCGACGTTGCGGGTGGACAACATCGACGCGACCGTCGATCCCGACGATCTGCACGCTCTGGCCCCGCCCGACACGTCGCCTCAGGCCTTCACCCAAGGTCTCGGTGACGACGCGCCCGGGGGCGGCGAGGGGCGCTCGGGATCCGGACCACGTGCGCCCTGGGGTCGTGCGTGGTCGTCGTGGGCCGGATCCGAAGGGGTCGGCGACGGGGGCTCGGCCTCGGTGGCCGCACCGGGGATCATCGAGGGGACGGGTCCGTCTCCGGAGCACTTCGCGGAGCACACAGAAGTCGACACGGGAGTCCCGGCGGACACTGGCGCGAGTGTGCCGTGGTGGACCTCGGACACCGCGTCCGTCCCGGCAGCAGAGGCGGCGACCGGGGACGACGCGGGCGCCGTCGGTGACAGCTTGGACGCTGCTCGCGGCCACGACCAGAGCGGCGGATCCCTGGTTCCGCTCGAAGGAGCCGAACCGAGGTGGGCGCCGGGTCCGGCCCCGACGGTGACGCCGAGCCAGGGCACGGCGGATCCCGCAGCGCCCTTGCACGACGAGTCGACGGCAATGGTGTGGGACCGGGACGAAAGCCCCGCGGGCTTGGAGCCCGCGGCGTGGTATCCGGAGTCGGGGTCGTCCGCGGTGGTGGATGATGGGGGTCCTGGGGGGTTGGAGTCGGCGGCGTGGTATCCGGAGTCGGGGTCGTCTGCGGTGGTGGATGACGGCGGTCCTGCGGGGCTGGCGCCCGCGGCGTGGTATCCCGAACCCGGGGCGACACCGGAAGCCGACCTTCGAGACGCACCGGACGATCCGGGGACCGGTACTTCGGGCTGGGACCTTCCCGACGTCGGGTTCGACACGAACGAGCCGGTTTCGGACCACACCGGATCGGTCTTCACCACGCCGATCGAGCCGACCGGGTTCGGGGATCCCGAACGCCCACCGCCACCGATCTCCACGCCGGGGCCCGGTGAGGAACCCTTCGACACCGAAGCGATCTTCCGGGCCCCCGAACCGTCCGCCCCGACGGGCGCCGCGTTCCGTAGCGACCTCGAACAGGTCCCTCCCCCGGGGGAGATCGCCGTCAACTGGGAGCCGGCCGCCGCCGATGCGTGGGACACCCCGGTCGAACCGAAGGGGAAACCCAAACGACAGGCGGTGCTGTCGCGCGAATCCCGACTTCTGGTCTTCGGCATCATCATCACCCTGCTCGCCGTCTACGCGGTCGCCACCTTCCCCGGGCGCGAGTCGTCGCACCCCGACGAGTGGGCGACAAGTGTGCAACAGATGGCGGACTGGGTGTCCAAGACGAGAAAGCTGTCGTTCGAGAACCCGGTCGCGGTGACCACGATGGGTGGAAGCGATTACGAGGCTGCGGTGGCCAAGGCAGGCCGACCCGACGACGACAAGGTCCTCTCCGGGCTCTCCGAGCAGGTCGCCATGTGGCGCGCGTTGGGTGCGGTCCAGGGGAATCCGTCGGCGCGACTCCACGGGGTCTCGGCGCAGCGCCCCGAACTCGGGGCGTTCTACGACCTGGACCGGAAGCGACTGGTCCTGCGAAACGGCGCCGACCTGGCGCAACTGCGACAAGGGCTTGCCGGGGCCCTGTCGATCGCGCTCGACGATCAACGTGCGAACCTCTCGTCGCTCCGGTCGACCGGGATCGAGGAGAACCCGCGGTTCGACGTGGTTCTGGGTATGGCCGCGCTCCTGCGGTCCGACTACGCGAAACAGTTCGAAGGTGAAGACGACCCGGCGGACACCCCGGACGCCGACGCGCCGCAGACCGAGACAGAAGCAGCGTTCCTCGACATGCGCCCCGAATTGCAGACGGGTGTCGGTGCGCCCTTCGTGCAGTTCATCCGTGACGTCCGGGGCATGGCGGCAGCCGATGGGCTGGCGCCGTCGCCGCCGGTGTCCTCCCAGCAGGTCATGCTCCCGATGGCGTATCTCGACGGACGAGGCCCGCTCGTCGGTCCGCAGCCGACTGTTCCCGACGACGTCGAAGTACTGGATGAGGGAACGCTGGGAGCGCAGGCCTGGTACCTGCTGCTGGCGGCGCACCTCGACGACCCGTCCGCGGTGAACGATGCGCTCGACTTCGCCGACCGGTGGGCCGGCGATTCCTACGTCGCGTACCGCAAACCCGATGGCCAGGTCTGTGTCGCAGACGTGCTCCGGGGTAGTGACGAGTCCCAGACGTCCCGGCTCGTGATCGCCCTGCACGAGTGGGCCAACGCCGTTCCGGGTGGCCACATCGATGTCTCCGCCAACGGAAACGAGAGTGTCTCGGTCACCGCGTGTGACCCGGGAGCTTCTGCCGAGCAGGCACTGACCACCTCACTGGACACCGCCGTCGCTGCCGCGTCCATCCGGGTGGAGCTGGGGGCCGGCTACTATCTCGAAGGGACCAAGATCCCCAACGGAGTGAACGGGCCCGTCTTCCAGCCGCCGGTCGCGTGGTGCATGGGAGCCCAAGCCGTCGCGTTGGCGCAGCCCGAACAGTTCGGGGCTCTCGCATCCCGCACCGAGCCCACCTACCGGGACCTGACCTTGGCAGCGGCCGGTCGCTGCAACTCCAACATGGCCGATCAACTCTTCGTCGATCGCGACGACTGACGTCACTGCCGCGCGGCGATCAGATGCTCATCGCCGCGATGAGGTCGTCCAACAGCAGACTGAGAAAGTCATAGGCCACCCACGAGCGCAGGTTCGGATCGTCTCGTGAGATGCGGACGGTCTGGTGATCGTCGGTGACACCCAATCGGGTTCCCAACACGAGGCGCACGGCGTTGATCGACCGGAGCCACGATTCGGCCTGCGCCGGGTCGAGGTGCTCGGCCCCGGTCGTCGCCGCGAGACCTCGCACCGCAGCCAGATGACGCTGGCGGAGTTCGTCGCCCATCATCATCTGGTAGCCGGCGTCTCGAACCGCATCTTCGGAGTACCCGGGCGGGAACAGACGCTGCAAGCTCGGGTCGTCGGGCTGGTCGAGCTCGTGTGTGAGTTCGTCGGCGACCTCGACCAACAGGGCGCGTTCGGCGGATCCGAGTCGGACCTCGAGCGTGCCGTCCCCGCACGCCTTGATGTGTCGACGGAACCTGATCGCCATGCCTGCAGTCGCTCTCAGTCGTCCTGCTGCATCGTCGCCCACAGGCCGTGCTCGTGGAGTCGGAAGACGTCGCGCTCGGCCTGGTCCCGAGAACCCGACGACACGACGGCCCGCCCGAGCATGTGAACGTCCATCATGAGCTGCTCCGCCTTGGCACGCGAGTAGCCGAACAACTTCTGGAACACGAAGGTCACATACGACATGAGGTTGATCGGATCGTTCCAGACGAGCACGATCCAGGGGCGGTCCGCATCGGTGTCCTCATCGCCCTGAGGGGACCACGTCTCGACCGGTTCCGTCTCGACCGGCATGGTCGACGCCGCCATCGACGTCATCTGCATCGCCGCGATCGTCGACGGGTCGCCGCTTACCCGAGACGTTCGCATCCTCAGATTCTGCCTCGTCGGGCACCGATTCGGACAGTCCCAGGAAGAACCAGAGCACGGCAGCCCAGATCAGCGTCGCCCCCAGGATGTGGAGACCGACCAGGATCTCGGGCACGCCGGTGAAGTACTGGGTGTAACCGATCGCCGCCTGGAGCAAACCGAAGATCAACACCACCTCGAGGCGCGCGAGCACCGCTCGGGGCGCGCCGTTTCGCAGCAACACGACGAGCAGTCCCACGATCACGGCCAGGACCGTCATGTCGACGGCTCCGTGGAGCCTGGCCACGTCGCTGATCTGGAAGGGCAGGCGGTCGACCGGCGTGCCGTCGTTGGAACCCGAGTGGGGACCGGTTCCGGTCACGACCGTCCCGGTGGCGATCGCGAGCGCAGTCACCCACACCAGCGCCGTGCCCAGTCGCCGTGCGATCGGCGTGACAAGTGTTCGTCGGCGAGAACCGTCGGGACGACGGGCCCGATGGACCAGGACCACCGCGTCGGCCACCAGCAGCATCGACAGGACGAAGTGACCCATGACGAACGGCGGCCACAGATGGGACAGCACCACGATGCCGCCCAGCACGATCTGGCCGATGACCCCGGCGACGAGCCCGAGGGAGAGCCACGTCAGGTCCCGCCGGCGGGGCACCCGCACGAGCGCGCCCAACACGGCGAGGATGACCGCGATCGACACCAGTCCGGTCACGAGCCGGTTTCCGAATTCGACCCACCCGTGGAAGTGCCACGATGGGTAGACCTTGTTGGCCTCACACGTCGGCCAGTCCGTACAGCCCAACCCCGACGCGGTCAGACGGACCGCGCCGCCGGTCACAACGATCAGGCCGATGAGCCAGACCGCGACAAGCGTGA
>DASSYG010000083.1:0-6930 GCA_035703405.1 Acidimicrobiales bacterium
AAGACTCCGCGGCCCCGCAACCGAGCCACAACCGAGCCAAAGCCGGCACGCCGTTCCAGCGGTGACATCGGCCACCGTCGGTCGGACCGGGACTTTCGACCCTACGCCCGAGTTCTACAAGGTGGAACTGTGGAAACAACCGAGCCGTCGGCTTCGACACGCCGCGAGAAACGAGGATCCCATGACCACGATCGACCGCCAGATGACCTTGAGTGACCTGGTGACCAGCCGCCCGGGTCTGGCCAGAGAGCTCGAGAAGCTCGAACTCGACTACTGCTGTCATGGCAACCGCAGCCTGGCCGACGCTGCAGCCACGGCGGGTCTCGACGTCGACCAGGTGGTCACGACCTTGGAGGGAGTGGAAGCGCCCGTCGAAGACGCCGCGTGGGTTGAACTCGACCTGGGCGACCTGACCAAGCACGTGTGCGACAAGCACCATGCGTACCTGTGGGAGGAACTGCCCCGCCTGTCGATGCTGACCGACAAGATCGCCCAGGTCCATGGCGCCCACCATCCCGAGCTGAAGGACGTGGCGACGACCTACGCGACGCTCCGGGTCGCCCTCGAGCCACACATGCGGCGCGAAGAGATCCGGATCTTCCCGGCGATCGGCCGACTCGACGACCGAGCCGACGCCGAACTTCCCGGGATGATCCAGCGTCTGGTCGACGAGCACGAGGCGTGCGGTGAACTCTTCGGCGAACTCCGTCGACTCACCGACGGCTACACCGTCCCGGCCGATGGGTGCAACGCCTACCGGATGACGATGGAAGGACTCGCCGAACTCGAGCGCGACACCTTCGAACACATCCACAAGGAGAACAACGTGTTGTTCCCCCGGGCCCTGGCGAAGGTCCCAGCCGAGGTCTGACACCCGGACCCGGACCGGCCTGAGTGGCTCTCGGTGCGGTAGGCCGGTCCGCCCGGCGCGCCGGTCCGGTCCGATCCGGACCCGGTCGGGATCTAGCCTGTGGGAAGTCGACTTCCCACCTCGGCCGCGCTGCTCCTCGACGCGGCCGGTGACCCCACGATCCCGATCGTGTACACGGTCCGCTCGCACGAACGAGACGACGGACGACTGACCTGCGTCGACGGACGGTGGGGACTGATCGGCATCGGCCTGGTGCTGGTTGCGGCCGGCGCGGGTCTTGTCGTCGTCACCACCCGTCGACATCGGGCTCTTCGTCCGTGATCCAAACGCGAGGACCGTCGGAGTCTCCTCGGCTGAGATCAGCCCGCCGCGGCCGTCCGCCACTGCAACAACCGGGCGGTGACGGGTCGGACGATCAATGTCTCGATCAACATGACGACCACCACGAGGGTGATCGCCCACGCGAACAGCGCGGCGGTGTCGAGGTTCGTCTGAGCGAGGCGAACCTGGCCCCCGACGCCGACGGTCGCCGACAGCAACTCGGCCATCACGGCGACCCGCAGCGCCTGACCGACGGTCACCGAGGTGGCCGCCAGCACCGGCGAGGCGATCGCCGGGGCGATCACGTGTCGGATCACCTTCCAGCGTGACAATTCGAAAGACCGGGCCATCTCCAGCAGGTCGGTGTCGATGTCCCGCACCGCCTCGGTGACCGCGATCACGATCAGTGGCAGCGCGACGAGGGTCACGACCAGTCGGGTGACCGCCCCACCCGGACCGAACCACACGATCCCCAGCGCGACCAGGATCACCGGCGGCAGCGCCATCAACATCGACAGCAGGGGGCGCATGAAGCTCGAGAACCACCGGTAACGACCGGCGATCCCGCCCCAGAGCGTGCCGATCCCGAACGCGAGCCCGACCCCGATCAGCGCCTGCCCCAAGGTGTGGGCGAGTTCTCCGGACAGTTTGCCATCGGCGACGAGATCGGTGAAGGCGTCCCAGGTCTGGGTGGGGGAGGGAAGGATGAGTTCGGGTTGCCGCTGGGAAGCCAGCGCCCACACCCCGGCCAGGACGAGTCCGCCGAGCGCGACCCAGGTGACGTCGACCGACGCCGACCGGCGGCGCAGCGCCGTGTCGAGGTTCGGCAGGGGGGCGGTGGCGAGGCTCATCGCGGCCTCAGGACCGTGGGTCGGCCAGGTAAAATCCGGCCGGTGGGAGCTTGCCGCCGATGATGTCGGGGTTGTTCTCGGCCAATGCTTCGAAGAACGTCTCGAGTTCGTCCCGGGCTTCGGCGGCCGGGACCACGTCGAGATTCAACCGGGGGATCACAGCGGCGACGACCGATTCGGGCAGGTCGAAGGTGTCGGCCAATTCCGCAACGGTGGCCGCGTCGGCGGCATTCACGGTGGCCACGGTGGATTCGAGTTCGTCGAAGAGGGCGGCCAGCACATCGGGGCGCGCGGCGATCTCAGCCGACACGACGATCCCGGCCTGGGGGATGCGCTCGGAGCCGCCGCTGATCTCAGCCCATTCGTCCTGCAGGTTCAGCACTCGTTGCAGGTCGTGGCCCTGCTCGCCCGCCTTGGCCAGCGCCACAGTGGCGACGTGTTCGGGGAGCACCGCCCACTTGCCCTTCCCGGTCACCAGCCGCATCACGGCCTCCTGGGGTGTGGCGTAGTTCTCGATTTCGAAGTCTTTGCCGGGGACGAGCCCGTTGGCTGCCGCGGCCGTGCGGAACACCAGGTCGGGCATGTCGTTGGGGAAGGGCATCATCACGGTCTGGCCGCGCAGCGCGTCCCAGTCCTGTGCCACACCGTCCGGCCCGATCACGTACAGCAGCCCCCACACGGTGACGGCCGCCATCTTCACGTCGACGCCCTTGTTTGCGAGGTTTGCGCCCACATAGGTCGGCACCGCGGTGACGTCGCTGCGGCCGCTGGTGAGCAGACCGCGGAGTTCGTCGGGGGTCGACCAGGTGTTGTCGACGATGTCGTCGGCGACCTTCGACAGGGGCCCGTCGTCGGCGATCAACGAGAACGGCGCGGCGAAGGCGAGGGTCTCGGGATGATGGATCCGCAACTCGTCCAGCGGCGCCTGAGCAGCGGGGTCCCCGGTTGTGGCCGTCGAGGCAGAGGAGCCAACGGCGCGCTCGCCCGACGAGGCGTCGCCCGATGACCCACAGGCGGTCGACGCGACAAGCGCGACGGTGAGCAACGCGGCGACGCCACGCAGTCGAGAACGGGTCATATCCGGACCTTTCCGTTGTGCTGAGCTATTGGTGCCGGGGCGGGTGTGGCCGGGGCGTGGTCTCGGAGCGTCCAGGTCCCGTCTGGCGGCCCGGACAGGGTCAGCACCCGGTTCGACACTGCCGCGGCTTCCGCCGCGTTGTGGGTGACCCAGAGCACTGGGCGACCCAGGGCCCCGAGTTCGTCGACGAGCAGGTCACGGAGACGCTGGGCGGTGTCGGCGTCGAGGCTGGCGAAGGGTTCATCGACCAACACGGTGGCGGCGCCGCTGGCCAGGGCGCGGGCGATCGCCACCCGCTGGCGCATGCCGCCGGAGAGCGCGGCGGGAAAGACGTCGAGGGCGTCGCCGAGGCCGACCCGTTCGAGCCAGTGCACGGCACGTCCGAGCTCGCCTTTGTCGAGCACGATCTCGACGTTCGCCCGAGCGGTGCGCCAGGGAAGGAGGCGTGGATCCTGAAAGACCGTCGCGACTCGTCCGGGCGTTCGCTGCACGGTGCCCGAGCTGGGCGCGTCGAGTCCGGCGACGGTCCGCAGCAGGGTCGTCTTGCCGGCGCCCGAGGGTCCCATGATCGCGAGGATCTCACCGGGTTCGACGGTGAGCGAGCACGCGTCGAGTAGGAGCAGCCCGCGGCGGTGCAAGGTGAGGGCATCTAGGCGGACCGGATCGGGCCGGTCGGGCAGATGCCGGGTCAGCAGATCGGTGTCGTCGAGTTCAGTGGGGCCAGGCGAAGGAGTGCGCATACCGAATGCCCAATAGTAAGTTGGCCTAACATCGAAAGGGAAGCGCTCGACCACGTGGCACACGTCACTAGAACGTGTTTCAGTCCGAGTGGTAGACATGGCGGTTGGAGCCGTACCCGCCGCCGAAGTAGCAACCTGGAGAAGACGATGCCCGTACCCCTCCCCGAGGGATTCGACCTGACCGATCCCGACATTCTCCACGAGGGAGTTCCCTTCGCCGAGTATGCGTGGCTCCGCAAGACCGCTCCGGTCTTCTGGAACGCGCAGACCCGCGAAGAATCCAGCTTCGACGACGGTGGGTTCTGGCTGGTCTCCCGCCATGAGGACATCAAGGGAATCTCGATCGCCAAAGATCTGTGGTCGAGCGAGGAGAACACCGCGATCGTCCGCTTCGACGGCAAGACCGTGGGATATCAGGAGCGCGACATCCAGAAGAACATGATCCTCAACATGGACCCGCCCAAGCACACCCGAGTGCGCGGCGTGGTGTCCCGGGGCGTGTTCAGTCCCAAGGCCGTCGGACGGCTCGAGGAGCTGTTGCGAGATCGGGCGACCCAGATCATCCTCGAAGCCAAGGCGAAGGGGTCGGGCGATTTCGTCGAGGACATCGCCTGCGAGCTGCCACTGCAGGCGATCGCCGAGCTGGTCGGGTTTCCCCAGGAGGACCGCAAGAAGATCTTCGGCTGGTCGAACGAGATGATGGCCTACGACGACCCCGACTACGACATCGACCCGGCCACCGCCGCGGCCGAGATCCTCGGGTACGCGACCGAGATGGGCGACGACCGAAAAGCCAACCCGCGGGATGACATCGTGTCGCGCCTCGTGGCTGCCGAAGGCGAAGATGTGCTCAACTCCGAGGAGTTCGCCTTCTTCATCCTGATCCTCGCGGTCGCAGGCAACGAGACCACCCGCAACGCCATCAGCCACGGCATGCAGGCATTCTTCGACAACCCCGAAGTGTGGGAGGCCTACAAGGCCGAACGGCCCGAGACCATGCCCGACGAGGTCGTGCGCTACGGCACCCCGGTGCAGCTCTTCCAGCGCACCGCACTCGAAGACACCGAGATCGGCGGCCAGAAGATCACCAACGGACAGCGGGTCGGCATGCTGTACGGCTCGGCCAACTACGACGAGACCGTGTTCGACGACCCGCACACCTTCGACCCGTTCAGAGACCCGAACCACCACGTCGGTTTCGGTGGTGGCGGCAACCATTTCTGCCCGGGCACGCACCTGGCCCGCATGGAGATCCGTCTGATCTTCGATGCGATCGCCGACCACATTCCCGACATCGCGTCGGCCGGCCCCCAGGCTCGGCTCCGGTCGGGTTGGTTGAACGGCATCAAGGCGATGCCGGTCACCTACGCCTGATCGGCTCCTCGGGCGATCGCCCACACCGTCGCCCAGGTGATCCGCGACCCGCGTCGCAGCAGCACCTGGGAGTAGATACGGGCGGTGAACTTCCAGATCGCCACGATCGCGAGCGCCAACAGCACGAGCGCAGCGACGATCTCGACGATCGACGCGGACCCTGACGCCATCCGTAACGGCATCAGGATCGGGGCGAAGGGAGGGATCACCGACAGGATCCGCGCCGCGGGCGAATCCGGCGAACCGGCGATCACGAACAACAACGCATAGGCACCGATGAGTGCCGTGGTCACCGGCGCGGCGGCCCCCGGCGCATCCTCCTGTCGGCTCACCAGCGCACCGGCCAACGCAAACAACATCGCGTAGAACGCGAACCCGGTGAGATACCACACGAGCGTCATGGGTACGGCCGTCCAGATCGCACCGGGCAGGTCCTTGCCGGCGATCACGAGCGCGACGAGACCGGCCCCGACCAGCACGGTGAACTGGGCGATCGCCGCGATGCCGATGCCGAGCACCTTGCCGGCGAGCAACTCGTCCGCGCGGATACGGGCGAGGAGGACCTCGACCACGGCGGTGGACTTCTCCTCGACCACGCCGCTGAGGATCTGACCTCCGAAAATCTGCAGCGAGATGAACAACAGGGCCGCCGCGAGCGTGCCGGTGAGCACGGCCGACACATCGGTGCTCCCCGGGCGCGCCCTTGCTGCCACGTCGAGGGGCTGGACCTGGAGGACCTGGGCCGACGCGGTCGCGTCGAGGCCGGCGTCGGCCAGATTCGCTTCGAGTGCGGTGACCGTCCAGGCCTGCCGGGCCAGCGCCGCTTCGGTCGCGTCGACATCGTCGGTCGTGATCATCCGATGGCGGTCAGTGTCGACGAGGATGTCGGCGTCACCGTCGTCGAAGGTCTTCAGCGCGCCGCGGATCGTGGGGGAGCGGTGCACGTGCACGGTGCGATCGGTGGCCTTCCCGGTGGCGCGCAGCGACGCGGCCATGGCGCCGGCGTCGCTGCCGGTCACCGCCACGTCGACGGGTCCGGGAGTGCTCGACCCCGCCAGGCGGGTCCCCACGCCGAACGCGAGGATCAACAACACGAACAGCCCCGCGATCACGTAGTAGGACGGCCGTCTGAGACGGTCCTGCAGTTCGCGTCCCGCGACGAGCACGATCATCGACCAGCGGGCCCTCATGTCGACTCCGGTGACGCGATGGCGGTCAGGAAGATCTCCGACAGGTCCGGGGGCCGGTACGAATAGGACGCGACCGGGCCGGTCGCCATCGCGTGGCCGAGCAGGTCGCGCACGTCACGTCCCTCGTCGAGTCTGATCTCATAGCCATCGATCGGGTCGCGGCGGGCCTGCACGCCGTCGGGATGCCATTCGGTGTCGTCGGCAAAGGTGACCTGCAGGATGCGGGTGGCGCTCGCCGCGCGCAGAGCGGTCACCTCGCCGGTCAACACGACCTTTCCGCGGTTCACCACCACGACCGAGGAGCACAGCGAAGCCACCAGGTCGAGTTGGTGACTGCTGAGCAGCACTGCGGCGCCACGCTCGGCCTCACCACGCAAGGTGTCGCTCAACGCGGCGACGGCGACCGGGTCGAGACCCGAGAAGGGTTCGTCGAGCAGCAACAGGTCGGGCGTCGCCGCGAGGGCCATGGCGAGCTGGACGCGTTGCTGGTTGCCACTGGAGAGTG
>DASSYG010000006.1:0-3690 GCA_035703405.1 Acidimicrobiales bacterium
CAGGATCAGTCCGAGCCGAACCCTGACGCCGAACGGGTGAACACCTCACGCAACATCGGCACGAAGTGATCGATCGGCAAGGTCTCGTAGCCTGGGTCGAAGGACACCTGGTCCCACTCGGCACAGAAGTGGGCGCAGGTGTCGAAATACGGTGAACCGCGGAATTTTTCGCGTGCATCGGTATCGAGGCCGAGCCGGTCCCAGTAGTGGTAACCCTGGAAGATTCCGTGGTGTTGCACAACCCATGTCGATTCCGCATCCAAGTATGGACGGACGATCGACGCCGCCAGCTCCGCGTGGTTCGCCGGCGCCATCGCGTCGCCGACGTCGTGCAGCAGCGCGGCGACGATCAGATCGGTTCTGGCCCCTTCGCGGTACGCCCTCGACGCGGTCTGCAGCGAGTGCTCGTAACGGTCGACCTGGTAGCCGAGCGTCGGCCCTTTGAGCGAGTCGAGCAGGTCGACCATGGTGTCGACCAGGCGATCGTTGAGGAACTTCTTCGACTCGGTGAAGATGAGTGCGATGTCCTCCTTGGTGGACTCGTCCATTCTGGTGAAGCCGACCACACGGTTCGGCTGGTCGATCTCGGTCACGCGGACCTCCTTTTCACTGGCGGATACAGAATCGGGACCCGCGGGCGTGCTGCCTTCCTACCGGCGCAGCAGCACTGGAACAACGATATTCCCTCTCAGCGGGCCGAGCTCACACGGCGACCGATCGCCGACACCGGTATGTGGGCGCCGGTCGCCGATCGGCGACCGCGGAACGACACGACACCACCACGCGCGGTGGCGGCCGAACTCATCCCTGCGCCCCTCGCCCTACCGGATCGAGGAGACCGACACCGGCCGCGACCTCGAGCTCACCCGCGGCACGCGCCGCCAGAGCCAGGTCCCGGACCTGTCCCTTGGCCAGTTTGCCTCCTGAGGACCGGGGCAGCTCGTCGACTACGAGCAGGTACTCGGGCAGATACTCCTTGGTCATCCCGTGCTCGATCAGATGCGCGGCCAGACCGGGCAGTGTCAGCCGGGCAGCGGAACTTCCGCTGACGGCGACGCAGACCCGCTCGCCGAAGACGTGGTCCGGAAGTCCTACGGCCACCGACATTTCGACATCCGGATGGGTTTCGACCTCTCGCTCCACGTGGGCGGCCGAGATGTTCTTCCCCCCTCGGATGATGATCTCGGCCTTGCGGCCCACGACGGTGAGGTAGCCGCCGTCGTCGATGGTGACCAGATCTCCCATGAGCAGCGCGCCGTCCGGTGCGTAGAGCGCGTCGTTGGCCGCCGGGTCGTCGTAGTACCCCTTGCTCAGGAGCGGTCCCGTGCCGCCAGGCTGCCCCGGCCCGCCACTTGCGGTGATGTCCCGTCCCTCGTCGTCGTACAGCCGGACGGTCATCGAGGGCACCATCCGGCCCGCGGTCGTCAGCCGCTTCTCCCGTGGGTCCTTCGTCGTCGTGTAGCTGAACGCGCCGCTCTCGTTGGATCCGAAGAACTGCAGCACGGTGGCGCCGGTCCGGTCCTCGAACCTCGCGGCGTCCCGGTACGGCACCGCTTCGCCGCCGGTGAACATGACTTTCAAGGACGACAGATCGACCTGTTCCGCCAGATCCGAGGCGAGCAGCATGCGGAATTGCGTACTGACACAGAACAGGACAGTCGCCCGCTCCTCTGCGATCTTCCGCACCATCTCGTCGGCGGTGAAGCGGGGCAGCAGCACGGCGGGCGCCCCGAGCATCGCCGGTGCGAAGTGGCTCGTCCACAGTCCGAAGCCGAAGGGGGCCGGGACCGCCGCGAGGAATACCTCGTCGTGGCCGAGTTCGCCGGCTTCGACAGCCAGTTGGGAGAAGTGCATCCAGCGGTTCTGGAACTGCACCACACACTTGGGCAGGCCGGTGGTCCCCGAAGTGGAATTCAGCATCGAGACCTCGTCCGGACCGAGGGCGCGCGGACGCACCAGGTCGTCCGGGGCGAACTCGACCGGGACCTCACGCCAGCGTCCGGCGTCGAGCCGACGGAGCGCCTGCACCCGCCCGGCCCCGACGACGAGGTGCGCGCGAACGGGCAGCCCGGCCGCGTGCACGAGTTGCCCGAGTTGCTCGATGTCGCGGCCCCGGTCATCCGCCCTCGTGATCAGCGCGACCGCACCGGAACGACCGAGCAGGTGCGTGATCTCGGCGTCGCCGGCACGTGCGCCGATGCCCATCGCCACGAGACCGGCTCGCTCGGTCCCCACCAACGCGGCATGCACATCCGCAGTGTCCGGGAGGAGCACCCCGACGCGACCCCCGGGCTCGATTCCTGCGCCCACCAGTGCCGCCGCGATGGTGTCGGCATAGGTGTCGTAGTCAAGCCAGCTCGTCCGGTCCGTGCCGGCGACAAACGCCGGCGCCGCGGGAATCCTCCTCGCGTGGTCGGCGACGACCTCACCGAGCGAACGCGTACCCCACCAGCCGGCCTGCCTGTAGCGTGCAGCCGCCGCGATGTCCATCACTGCCTCCCGGGCCCGAATTCATGATCGTGTCGGCCATCACAGACGGCCCGAACACATACGGTAGCGCCAAAACAGCGGTTGATCAATCAATTGATTGGGAAATATCAACCGTTCGCTTGATCGGGGCGGCAACAGCCGTTACCGTACCCCTCGTACGTGACTCGCCTCACACGGCCTGGCCGGCTGAGACCGAGCCCACTTCCTCGTGGACCTCGGCCCCGGCTTCGTCGGGACGAAATGCACTCGCCGCAAGAGAGAGATCGGATCGCATGGAAACCCTCGACTACGACGCCACGACGCACGGACCGTCGGCCACCGACAAGCTGCACTTCCACGAGGCCGGTGAAGGTCATCCCCTCGTACTGCTGCACGGGTCGGGGCCAGGAGTCTCCGGCTGGTCAAATTTCTCGAAGAACCTGCCGGTTTTCGCGCGTAATTTCCGCACCATCGTTGTCGACATGCCCGGTTTCGGTGCGAGCCCGGATATCGAGTACGACCGTCCGTACCCCGAACTCGCCGCGGAGTCGATGGTCACGCTGCTCGACGACCTCGGCATCGAAAAGGCCCACGTTCTCGGCAATTCCATGGGCGGATGGGTCGCGCTCGAAACGGCGGCGATCGCACCCGAACGCGTCGAGCGACTGGTGTTGATGGGTCCCGGCGGCCTGTACGCACCGCTGCTCGGACCGATGATGAGCGAGGGCGCCCGGCGTTTGAACGCGTTTCTCGTCGACCCCAGCCGCGAAGCGCTCGAGGCCTGGGTGGACTCAATGGTCTACGACCCGGCGACGATCACACCTCAGTTGCTCGAGGAACGCTGGAACAACGCCACCGCGCCCCGGGCCATCGAGCGGATGCGCGCGGTCATGGCGTCGCTGGCCCTGCCCGGCAAGGCGCCGTTGTGGGCACGCACCGACGAGATCCCGCACCGGACCCTGGTCACCTGGGGCCGCGACGACCGCATGCTACCCCCGGACGGCGCCCTGTTCGCGCTTCGCCGCATGCCCAAGGCGGACCTGCACATTCTCGGCGAATGCGGGCACTGGGCCCAAGTCGAACGCAAGCACGACTTCGAGTCGCTCACGACCGATTTCCTCACCCGCTGATTCCCCCTCTGGCACCGAAGGAGTTTTCCCACATGAAGTTCCGGCACGACGCACTGGACACCGCCCTCGCTGCAGGCGACCGCCTGAAGGC
>DASSYG010000201.1:0-4363 GCA_035703405.1 Acidimicrobiales bacterium
GAGCCGCCGAGTCGGGTGTGTTTCAGCTGGGACATCAACACCCGCTGGCAGATCGAGACAGATCCCGAACGGACCGGTGAGGTCGAGAGATCACCTTCACCGAGATCACGCCGATGCGCACCGACGTGGTGCTCACGCACCGGCACCTCGACCGTCACGGCGAGGGCTGGGAGTCCATGCGCGACGCCGTCGCCGGCGGGTGGAGCCTCGACTCGTTCGCCGAACAGGCCCGCCAGACCAGCCAGTCCGTCGACTAGCTCACGCCTAACAGGCTGCGCGGATAGGTCACATCGTGTCCGGCACTCAGTTGACATTCTCCAAGCTCCGCTTGGTGAAAGAGCCGCTGTGCTCATCGGTCGGATACGCCTATCGGCGCATCCACTAAAGGCAGCCCTGGCACAACTTCTTGCACAGAAGGACCCGTTCCGCAGGCCAGTGCCGGCCCGTCTCTCAGGCTCTCGGCCAGCGGGGTCGCGATCTCGTCCTTGTCCTCGGACGCGTGCGAGACGAAAGCGTCGTACTCGGGCGCCGGCTTCGAGCTCGACGTCAGCAGTTCGGCACCGGAGAACGTCGGCCGGAACTGGGTCTGGCTCGGATCGATCGAGGACCGCAGTTGGTCGACCGATCGCTGCTGTGCGCGTGCCTGCTCCTTGGTGAGCTTGGCCTCCGCTGCGTAGAGCTTCGTCTGCTCGTCCGCGAGCTTGCCCTCAAGCTTCGCCCGGCCGGCCTCAGCCTTGTTGGCCCGATCATCCTCCCGCTGAGCCTCCCGCATCTTGCTCGAGGCGGTGGACGGTGAGTTGGCACGCTGAGCCGACTGAACTGCGCGAGCGGCCTTCTGACGCGCAGTAGCCACTTTGCTGGACTCCTGACTGATCTTGCGCTGCAGATCCTGTATGACCTTACGGCTGCGGTCGATGTCGGACTGGGCGCTCAACTCTTACCTCTCTTGGGCAGCCGCGATTGCCGCTCCCGACCGACGGTAGGCGCGAGAGGTGACAGCCCCCGGCCGATCTGGTCCGCACCGTCAGATCAGAGGGAGAACGTGATCGAGAATCAAGACTCCGGCACGGTTGATGTCGTAGCCGGCTGGCCACTCGCCGACGAGCGGGACCAGGTCCGATCGAAAGCCTTCATCCTCGAGTTTCTCCCGAAGGTTCAGTTCGGCCCGGCGAGCCGTGTAGCCGTCCGGTCGGTAGGGACCGAAGCATGCGACGAGATCGTGCGGAGTCACGCCCAGTCGGGTGATGGCCAGCCAGAGGTCGAAGAGGTCGCGGCCCTTCGATCGTTGGAACAGGGCGCGGATCTTCGTGGCGACGAGCTCGGCCAGATCGAAGGTCTGGACGTCGGCGTCACCGGTGAACCAGGGCGACGAAACAGCGTGGTGGACGTGGGTCAGCGGCCGGGCTCGGGCCCGTTCGAACGTGTTCACCTCGACCTTGACGCGCATCGTGCCCGCGCCAGACTCGAACGGTGCTCGCAGGAAGATCTTGGGGTGGCGGCCGATCTTGGTCCGAACGTCCATGCCCAGCCGTTCGCCGATCGCCGTCACCGCACGCGTGAGATCGCCGATGCCCCCACCACTTCGCCGGACGTAGTCGAGGTCCTCGCTGTAGCGAGTCAGGCCGGCGTCGTAGAGCTTGTGCAGACAGGTGCCACCTCGGAAGACCAACTCGTCACCGAGGTAGGGGTCCTGCGCGATCTCGACGATGAGCCGGGAAAGGACCAGGTCCTGTTCGACCTGGTCGCCGCTGATCCAGGGGACGACGGTGGACCAGTGCGTGAGCTGCGTCGAGGCGATCACACGTCCGGCTCGATCTCTCGGTTCACGATGAGGCGCCACCGCTGGTCGATCGTGCCCCGCCGACCGGCGCTCGAATCGAGAGCCGTGACCGACCCTGAGCTCACCAACGCCGCCAAGGGCTCCGAGTCGAAGCCTTCGGTGAAGGTGTCGAGCAGCCAACCCAGCCGATGCACGGTGGCTACGGGAAAGTGCTCGGCGACCCTCGTCAGTTCGATGGGGTCCAGCTTTTCGTCCTTGACCAGTTCGATGAGGATGGTGGCGACGTTGTCGAGGCCCGCAGAATCGCGAGGACGGGTGACCAAATCGAGAGCGGTCGCCTCGGGTGTGGAAACCAGGATGTCGCCGGTGCGGGTGCGGCGCCTCACGGTGGGGGTGTCTTCGATGCGTCCGTTCACGAAGAACCGGAGGCGTGCCCGCCCGTGATCACGGTTGCGGAGCATTTTGTCGACCATCACCTGGAACACCTGGGGTCGCTGGTGAGCAGCACCATGGATCTCTGCGGCCGACAACAAGGCGACGTAGTAGCGGCGGTCGAGATGGCGCATCATCAGGTCGATGAACTCGGCGGCCGGGATCGACCCGCCCCAGGCCCGGTACTCAGGCGGAATCGGCACGTAGAACCCCTGGGCCGGCGAGAACACCTCGCCCTTCCGAATCAGCCGCTGGAGCCCTTGGTGCGCCGCAGGGCGCGAGCCGCCGACCAGATCTGCGGCCTCCTCGGTGGTGAACGACGTCGTCCCACGAGAGAGCAGGTAGTCGGGCAGCTCGTGCCAGGTCAGCGTCCTCATGCGAACAACAGGCTCCTACACTTGCCGTTCCGCTGTCAACTGATTGCAAGATTCGTCGCTTTTCATCAGTTTTAGCAACCGATCGACATCTCGCACCCAAATTCCGATTCGGATGGCCCGACGAGCAACGAACACGCTGCGCTCACGAAGCCGAGCAAGGCACTCGGGATCGAACCGACGATTCCACCATCGAACCGGGCGGCAAGCTCCAGGTGACCGTGTGCATCGACGCCCCCGCCGAAGCGATCGCGGGAGGGCTCATCTTCCTCGAACCGACCGCGCGCTTCGCTAACACCGACCGCGTCTATTGGAAGGTGCCCTGAGGTCTCGCTCTCGGACCGGGGGTAATCGCTGCAGTAGCGGGTCGCACACCGCAGCCATCGGAAGGGGCCGCCACGGTTCGACCTCGGCGGGGACGACGCTCGGGTCAGAGGCCGAGCAGTTCGCGCAGGCGGGCCGGGCGCATACCGAGGGCACGGCGTTGCGGAGTGAGGGCGGCGTCGCGGCGTTCCATGTCCTCCAGCAGGCGCAACAGGTCGTCGCGGCGGGTCGGGTCGTCCAGTGCCTGCCGTGGCGTCGCCCCACCCAATGCCGGGATCGGTTCGTCGACCCAGGCGTCCTCGTAGGCGTCGATCTGTTGACGCAGTGCCGCCTGCACTTCGGGCGGGGCGTCGACCGGGTCGAGCAGCCCCGAGCCACCTTCGGCGTCGTCTTCGTCGCCGTAGACGTCGCGTTCATAGGCACGGTCGTCGGCTACGTCGTCGGCGTCGAACTGCAACGCCTCGATGAGCGTCGCGTCGACAAGGTGCGTCTCGATCAGGTTGCGAAGACGTTCGGCCCGTTCGACGCTGTTGGTCTCGGCGACCAACAGGTCGCCGCTCAAGTGCAGGCTGCCGCGTACGGTGTGGCTGCCCGTGGCGGTGGCCGTCGGGTCGGGTTCATCCGATACGTCGGCCGTCCAGGTCCAGGCGTCGGCCGTGGCGTCGTCGGTGCCGAACAGACCGGTCAGGGTGGCGCGAGCGGCGTCGGGGTCGGCGACTCCCCAGGTGGTTTCACACGGCACCACTTCGTCGCCGTCGCGGTTGACCATGGTCGGTGGGGCTTCGGATTCGGCGACGAGGCGCAGCAGCTCATAGCCATTCGGGTCGGTGTCGAGCAGTTCGAGGAATTGGTCGAGCATGACGTCGGGCACGCGGGTGATCCCGCCGAAGAACTGGTGGCGCCCGTCGCCGGTGGGCAGGGGGCGCACCAGCACGTATTCGCCGACGTGCAGACCGCGGCTGCCGGAACGTTCGTCGACGTCGACAACGTCACCGGTGCGCACGTCCCGCACGGTCATGCCTGCGCCGGCGCGAACGTCGGTGACCTGGAACACCGAGCGGCGAACGAGCGCCCAGGCGTGGGCGAGCAGCGCCTCGTCGCTGGGCAGCAGCGCGCCGCGTTCGCTCAACCATTCGTCGAAGAAGCCGTCCTCGGTGAGCGCCACGTCCGCGATGAGCGGGTCGACAGCAACGAGCTCTTCGGGTGTTTCGGGGCGGTGGCGGGAAAGCACCCACGCCATGGCTTGGACCGGGTTGCGGTGACGGAAACCCAGCCACCAGTTCGCCTTGCGGTACAGCCAGGTGAGCCGGTCGGCGAGCGCGGTTTCGTCCACGCCGAGGTGGCAGTGCTTGTACTTGCGGCCCGAGCCGCACGGGCACGGTTCGTTGCGCCCGGCCTTGGGGGTTTGGGGCGTGAGGATGGCGTCGAGGATGGCGAGGTCGTGATCGACGTC
>DASSYG010000225.1:0-9468 GCA_035703405.1 Acidimicrobiales bacterium
AGATGTCCCAGAATCCCGTCAGAAACATCGCCCTCGTGGCTCACGTGGACCATGGCAAGACCACCCTGGTGGACGCCCTGTTGCGAGGATCCGGTGCGTTCGCGGACCGTCGTTCGGTGGTCGAACGGGTCATGGACACCGAGGATCAGGAGCGCGAGCGGGGCATCACGATCCTCGCGAAAGCGGCATCGCTGGAGTGGCAAGGCACTCGGATCAACCTGGTCGACACGCCCGGGCACGCCGATTTCGGTGGCGAGGTGGAACGGGCGCTGACGATGGTGGACGGGGCGCTCCTGTTGGTCGACGCGGCCGAAGGCCCGCTTCCCCAGACCCGCTACGTGCTCTCCAAGGTGCTCGCCGCAGGGCTGCGGACGATCGTGGTGATCAACAAGGTCGATCGCGCCGACGCCCGACCGGCTGAGGTCCTGGACGAGATCTACGAACTCTTCCTCGACCTGGGCGCCACCGAGGACGACATCGACTTCCCGGTGATCAGTTGTGTCGCCAAGCAGGGCCGCGCCGTCGAAGGCCTCGGCATGCCCGACGACGACGCCGACCTCACACCGCTGTACTCGGCGATTCTCGAGGCCGTGCCGTCTCCCACCGGCGACCCCGATGCTCCCTTGCAGGCGCTGGTCACCAACCTGGACGCGTCCGACTATCTCGGTCGCCTCGCGATCGGTCGGGTTGCCCAGGGCAAACTCGTCCAGGGCACCCAGGTGGCATTGCTCGGCGCCGATGCGGACAAGGTCGTGAAGAGGCGCCTCGCATCGCTCATGGCGTTCACCGGCATCGGTCGAGCCGACACCCCGGAGATCGCGGCCGGAGACCTGTTCGTCGTTTCCGGATTCGACGAGGTCGAGATCGGTGACACGTTTGCCGACCCGAACCACCCCGAGGCGCTGCCGCGTCTGGCCGTGGATGAACCGGTCCTGACGATGACCTTCGGGCCGAACACGTCACCGTTCGCGGGCCGGGACGGCAACTATGTGACCTCGCGCCAGGTGCGGGAACGGCTCGAGCGAGAGGTGCTCGGCAACGTCTCGATCCGCCTCACCGACACGGCCACGCCCGATGTGATCGAGGTCGCCGGTCGTGGCGAGCTCCAGCTCGCCGTGTTGATCGAATCGATGCGGCGTGAGGGGTTCGAGTTGCAGGTTTCTCGACCCGAGGTCATCATCCGGGAGATCGATGGTCACCGCTGCGAACCGGCCGAACGAGGCATGGCCGATGTGCCCGACGAACACGTCGGCACCGTCACCCAGGCGCTCGCCCCACGGCGCGGCCTGGTCGTCGACCTGCGACCAGGCGACACCGGACGCACCGTGGTCACCTTCACCGCACCGGCCCGCGGGCTGATCGGGTTCCGCGGTCAACTGTTGACGGCGACCCGGGGGACCGCGCTGTTGCACACCCACGCGGAGGGCTGGATGCGTTGGGCCGGGGAGCTGCCGAGCCGCTCGGGAGGCGCGATGATCGCCGACCGCACGGGCTCGACGACGGGCCACGCGCTCGACAACCTCCAGGCCCGGGGCGAGCTGTTCTTCGGTCCCGGCGTCGACGTGTACGAGGGCATGGTGATCGGGGAGAGCGCACGCGGCGAGGACATGGTCGTCAACGTGGTGCGCGAGAAGCAGAAGACGAACATCCGTACCCACTCCCACGACGATGCCATCAAGTTGGCCACGCCCCGCGCGGTCACACTCGAAACCGCTATCGAATGGATCGCGGGCGATGAGCTCGTCGAGGTCACCCCGGCGCACATCAGGATCCGCAAGCGTCTGCTCGCCGAACCCGACCGCAGAAAATCCGAACGCCGCCGCACCTGAACAGGCCGGCGCCGTTCAGCTGGGTTCGACGGTGACGATCGGGCATCTCATCGGCGTACCGGAACGTTCGATCCGGCCATCAGCAGTCAACAAACCGGTTCGATGACGCTCCGCCGCAGCGACATACAGCGCATCGGCGAACCGTAACGACGAGAGCGAGAGTTCCCACGCACGGCGCACATCGGCCCATGGCGTCGCCTCGATCTCGATCTCCAGGCCCTCGGCGGCGGCAAGCGCTTCGGCCACGTCGTCCTCGCCCAGTGGATGACCCGGACGGTGCGCCGCGGCCCGAAGCCCGGACAGCACCTCGAACGCCAGGTGCCCAGGCGAAGACAAGACTTCCGTGGATGGCTGCGCCCCGAGTGCCGCACGGGCTGCATCGCCGCGTCCACCCGGATCGGCCACCGCGTCGATGATCACCGATGCGTCGATGATCAACGCACGACCCGGTCGCCGAGCTCGGCTGCCCGTTCGTCGGCCTGAGCGGCCATCTCGTCGAGTACGGCTCGGCGCTCCGATTCGGTCACATCGGCCCACTCCCGCACCCGGTGTGCCGTAGCCTCGAGTGTGTCGCGACGTCGCAGGAAGCGGGCCTGAGCCTGCAACGTTTTCATGAGGTACTGCTGCATCGACAGCCCGTCGGCTGCCGCGGCAGTACGGATCAGATCGAGGTCATCAGAAGGCACGTTGCGAATCAGCACATCGGACACGTGGCCATGATAGCTCCTCTGCTAGCAGAAGCGGCACCGGGAGATTTCGGATCTGTTCACCAGCGGAAGGAGTCGCGCATTCTCAACAGTCGTCGGGCATTGGCGTGCGCCTGACATCCCGATGCCCGACATCCCGATGCCCGACATCCCAATGCCCGACATCCCAATGAATGGGAAGCCGGGGGTCGGGCTCATACGCGCAGTAGGTGCCGGTGCGGATCGCCTGATGAAGATGCTCGCCGAGGCTCCGATGCTGTTCGGCGATCCGTGCAAGGGCGTAGCGCAACGTTCGGGTGACGCTCGTGCGTGCCCGCTCCGACGTTGCACCCGCAAGACGCGGACGATCATCCAGGCCGACGGCACGGGCCAGCTCTTTGATCAAGAAGTCGCGGTCGTCCTGGGCCAAGCGGAGCCGTTCGAGGTCGTTCATGGCGGTGGCGTCGTCGATGTCGTCGTCGATGTCGAGCAACCGGCGCCGGTACGCCTCACGCGCGGTGGCATCGAGGTGGAAACCGGCATGGCCACCATCGCTCGTGACGGTGTCGGGATCGGTCGGGCGAGGCGTCGTCGGGAGTGACCCGCGTTCGACAGCGACGAGGTCGAGAACGTGGAACTCGCGGTTGGGTTCGCCCAGCAGGCGTTCGAGGTAGCGAAGCCCCTTCAGGTCGTGGATGAGGACCGTGATCTCGCCGAAGCTCACGATGCGGGTGTCACCCTCGCACGAGAAGCGATTGGGGGTCACCGGTTCACCCAGCACGATCGGTGCGGGTTCTCCGTCGGCACGATCGGCCGCGAACTCGGCCCGATCCGCGGCACCGAACGCAGCGAAGCCGTCCCGCGCCGAGAGCCAGTCCAAGTGGGCCACCGCCGTGTTGCCGAGGGACTCCCGAGCCTCGGCGAGGACCATGTGAGCCGTCGCCACCTCGAACGGTGCGCCGATCTCTGTCCAAGCGCCGGCGGCTGTCTGGCACTCGCTGATCGAGCGTTCGAGATCGCCTTCGGCCAAAGCAGCACGCCCCCGAGCCAACGCGGCGCTCGCCGACAGCGCTCGACTGTCGAACGTATCGGCGATCGCCGAAAGCTCGTCGGCGGCCCGGCGTGCAAGGTCGGCATCGCCAGTGGCGACGGCGATCTCGACCTGGGCATCGAGCAGCGGTGCGCGGCGCAGGCCTCCATAGGGTGGACGTTCCTTGGACGGCATGTCGAACGGGTTCTCGATCGCGTCCAGAATGAGGGTCGCGGCCGTGGCAGCGTCACCTTGGGCGAGGCGCAGCAACGCCAGGCCCGGCTGGGGGCTCCACGAGTTCCCGTGAGCGGCCAGAAAGGCCTCTTCGGCCCCGCCGAGGTCGCCCTTGCGGAGCCGAATGGTGCCGAGCTCGGTGAGCGGCCAGCCGAACTCGCGTCGCATCCACGGGCGGAGCTCTTCGCAGGCCTGCAACGCTTCGGTTTCGGCTCGCTCACACGGCCCGGTGAGCCGGAGCATCTCGGCACGGTGCACCCTGCACCGGCCATGGAAGCCGCCGAACGCGTTCTCGACCCGCCAGTGCTCCATGGACTGTGTCCACTCCCCGGCGCGGTCGTAGAGCCCCAGCCCTTGCGCGGCGCAAATCACCTCGCAGTACGCCATGCCAGAGGTCATTTGGTCGACCTCGCCGGCGAGCAGCGTGACCACGACATCGTCGAGGATCTCGAGCCCTTCGGCGGTAGCGCCGTCGAAAATGTGCAGCCGCGCCGTGGCGACCCGGCCGATCAGCACAGCCGGAGCAACATCGTGTCGATGGCCGAGGTCGATCGCCAGACGGGCGTTGGCTCCCGCGCCGATCATGTCGCCGCACCACAACCGTTCATAGGTACGAACCATGGCAACTACGGCATGCACAGGTGTCTCATCGAGGCCCGCGACCAGCCGTTCGGCCCGGCGAAGCCAACCCCGAATGGGGGCCATGAGCCCGGTGTCGATCATGAGGTACATGGCGACCATTGCCGCCGCTCGAGCGGCGGGCACCACCTCACCGGCGCCGACGTGGAGTGCGTGGAGGTCCTCCCATGCAGCGATGGAGCCCTCCGGATCACCTGCCCCGTAGGCGGCAACGGCGCGCAGCTCGAGCCCAGGCGCCGAGCCGGCGGACGCACCAGCGTCGTCGAGGCACCGGAGTGCTTCGTCCCAGCGCGCACTGCCGACCGCTTCGGTCGCCTCGCGTAGTTCGTCGGCACTGGTTTTTGGCGGGTTCATCGGCCCGATCGGTCTCTGGCGCCCCCGCAACGACGGGAGCGGTAGCCGGTTTGTCCCATTGTGACATCAATTGTCGCGCCTCATCTGTGTGACGGCCCGCACGTTGTGAATCGCCACGTCCACGTCACCCAGATGAGAGGCATGTCGATGGAACCGACACCCAGCGCGGCCCGCTGACCACACGCCGCACCCACCGATCAACACACGCTGAACACCATCCAACAGGAGTAGACCCACCATGCGCATCAACAAAGAAGCAGTCCCCGTGAAGTTCTCCGTCCCCGGAGCCGTGGCCCGACAGGCGCCCTCCTTCGGCGACGCAACCGGCTATGGCACCATCGGCGGCGAGTACTTCTCGCTCGGCGCGGGGACCGACATCACGCCATTGCTTCACGGCCTGCCCGATGACCTGTGCCAGGCGCCCCACTGGGGGTATGTGATTTCCGGCGATCTCGTCGTTCGCTACACCGACGGCTCGGAGGACCACTGCACTGGCGGCGACCTCTTCCACTGGCCGCCCGGTCACACCGTCCGTGTCGACGCCGATGCCGAGGTAATCCTGTTCAGCCCGGGCAACGAGCACACGGTGGTCCTGGACCACATGGTGGAGCAGATGGGCAACGGGTAGTCCGGTCTCCAACGGCTGAACGATGATGCGCGGCGGGGAACCGATGTGGTCAGGCCAGCGCCGAAAGCGCCAGATCGGCGGCCCGCTCGATGTCGGCGGCCGAGGTCACGATCACCGGGATACGGCCCTGGGCGCGTCGCGCCAGCGCGTCGGTCGCCGCATCGATGTCGGTCGTGGAGACGATGTCGGGCACATCGACGAGCAGTCGCTCGAACAGGATGCCGTGGAGGGGATTCTGGGTCTCACCGGCGACGTTCGCGTGCCGGAAAGTGAGCCGGCCGGCCCGCAGGTCGCCGCTCGGGGTGACCCGGAAGCCACCAAGTGGCGCGCCACGCTTACGGAGCTGCGCCGCGAGGGTCACGATGGCCCAATGTTGCCAGGCCGTGCGGGCGTCGATGAACGGGAGCAGATGCTTCAACTCGATCGGGTCGCGGTTCCGCCGCAGGACGTCGATCGCCGGCTGATACTGCTGGCTCCTCCGGCCGGCCGCCGCCTTTGCGATGTCGCGACGCGAAGGTCGTTTACGGCTCACGTCCCGCATCGTCCGATGCTCGAGAAATCGCCGGGCCTCGTCGCCGTTCACCCGGGCCCGCAGCAACACTTCGTCGTCGTAGGCCTGGCGGGCGACTGCGTCGGCATCAGCAGCGGCCCGCCGCACCGCGGTGAGCGCCGCCACGAGCACCCGGTTCTGGGGTGTGTCATAGGCTCGTCGGGCGGTGAGGCAGATGAACACGTCGGTCGCGCCTGCGGTGCCGGCGCGGGCCGAGACCGTTTCGGACCACAGAATCGGGCCGCGGACCTCGCCCTGGCAGCGCTCCGCGGTCTGCACGGTCGTGATCGACAGGTTCCGCAGCACCTCGGGCATCGCGAGCAGGAGCGATTCGGCTTCGACCGACGTCGCGACGAGTGCGCCGGCGAGCTGCCGGGTCACATCGAAGGACAACCCGAACAGCGAGCGGGCCGCGTCCCGGACCGCCAGTGGTCGGGAGAGATTCTCCCAGAGCAACCGCGTCGCCGCATTGGGATCTGCTGGGTCGATCCTCCGGTGCCCGGACGATCTGGTCGACGACCGCGTCGACGCCGCTTCGGTCACGTCAGCCCGCGAGTTCGACACCGAGGACGTCCACCATGGTGCGCTTCACCTCGAGCGCCTCGACGGGGTCGAGCATGTCTGCCATGACTCGGAACAACCGACGTGCCTTGGCGTCGTCGATGCCCTCGAACTGGGGGAGGAAGTAGGCGTAGAACACCTCGAAGAGCAATCGCGACGGCGTGATGTCGTCCTGGGAACGGCGCCGCACGTACTTCATCGAGTCCAGAAACACCGCCGGCCCGAGATCCTGGAAGGTGCGCAGTGCCAAGAGCTGTTGGATCAACTCGGAACTGCCGAGCAGCCGCCGGAAGCCCTCTTCGTCGGGGGAGGGGACCTCGATGAACGCGAAACGACGCATGAGCGCATAACTCATCTCGAAGAGCAGGTTCTTGTCGAACACGTTCATGGTCGAGATGATCCGCCACGTACTCGGCACGCGGATCGGTTCGGTGTTGTCGGGTGCCTCGACACCGGGAGGCACGATCGAGAGGTGGCGGGGATTGCCCGCGCGCTTGAAGGGCAGCACCACCGCCTGACCCGACAGCACGGTGAAGAGCTGACCGAACGCCCGGTCGAAGTTCGAACGGTTCATCTCGTCGATCACGAGCCAGCGGCCACTTTCGATCGCCTCGACGAACATGCCCGGCCTGAAGATCAGCCCTTCGTTGGTGGGTTGGAACCCCCCGATCGTCTCGAACGTGGTCCACTCGGTGGTCGCCGTCGTGGGTAGGTAGCCGGTGCACATCATGGAACGTTGCCCCACCTCACCGGCGAGGTAGGCGAGCGTGGTCTTGCCGGTTCCCGGAGGGCCGGTGAGGATCACGTGCTTGCCGGCGTCGACGGCTGCGACGAGCTGATCGATGAGGAACGGAGGAAACTCCATTCCCGCTGCGTCACAGGCCTTCTCGAGTTCGGCCGCGGTGAATTCTGCCATGGCAATGCCATCGGCCCGCAGGTCCCGGCCTTGAGGGATCGGCGGCTCAGCCGGGGGTTCGGCGAGCCCGTCGGATCGCCGGGTGCGCCAGGAACACCGGGGAAGAGGCCGCGCGCCGGCGCCGTTCGGTGATGTGGTCCACCAAGAAGGCGTACGCGGACGGAGACGTCAAGTCGATCAGTTCCTCGCGCAACGAGGCGTACGCGGGGTCGTCACCCACGAACGCATCGGGCGCGTCGGTACACCACCAGTGGAAGTCGGCGCCGCCCTCACCCCAGTCGCGCCGCTTCCATTCCCGCACGGTCGAGGTCACGTGTCCGTCGTCGGCGACGACGTCTTCGCGCCGGAGCGGAACCTGCCAGCACACCTCAGGCTTCAGATCGAGATAGCTCGTGCCGTGTCTCTGCGCGGCGAAATGGAACGCACAGCCGGGACCGGTTCCGAACCCCGGTCGGTTCAGGAAGATGCAGGCGTCGTCGACGAGACGGGTCATCGCCCCATCGTCGGGAAGGGTCTTGGTCGGCCCACCACGACGGCGAGCCACCGCCGCGAACTGCCAGAGATCGTCATCGAGTTGCTCAGCGGCGCGTTCCACCCGGGCGCGCTCGGCGTCGTCGTTGAAATGAGCGCCGTACGAACAGCACCCTTGCTGCAGATCGGTGGCGTCGTCGGTGAGCACACCCTGGCAGCCACGCCCGAAGATGCACGTCCAGTTCGACGTCAGGAACGTGAGGTCGAACACCCAGGTGCGTTCCTCGTCAGGATCTTCGAAACTGACCCATTCGTGACGATCGCGGCCCTCTACCTCGGCCATCACCACCGCACCGGGTCCGACGCCGCTGCCGATGCCGATGCCAGTTCGTCATAGAGTTCCCCGGCCGCGCACAGCCCTTTCCAGAACTGGTCCATGACCATGCGCTCGTTCGGCGCATGGATCCGGTCGCCGGGCAATCCGACCCCGAGAAAGGTCACCGGCGCGCCCAGAACCCGGCCCAGGGTCTCCTCCGGCCCGGAACCACCGACCCGGGTCAGAAGCGGTGGCGCGCCCCACACGGTGGTGATCGCCCGTTGGAGTGCCGCGAAACTCCAGTGGTCGGTCGCCGTGCGGGCGGGCGCGACGCCCCCGTGCCACACCACGTCGACATCGACACCTTCGCTGAGACCGTCCCGGATCCAGGCCTCGACCTGGTCCATGATCTTCACCGGCTGCTGGTCGGGTACCAGACGGAAACTGACCTTGGCCTGGGCCGACGCGGGCACGATCGTCTTGATGCCGTCACCGGTGTAGCCACCCGAAAGGCCGACGACTTCGGCGGTCGGTCGGGCACCAATGCGCTCCAGCGTCGAACGACCGACCTCACCCTCGAGTCGTGCGACGCCGGCGAGACGTCGGAACTCATCATCGTCGAAGGGCTGTGTGGCCAGCGACTCGACTTCGGCCGGTGTCAGGACCCTCACGTCGTCGTAGAAGCCTCCGACCGCGACTCGAAGCTCGTCGTCGTGGAGCCGGCCGACGAGGCGCGCCAGGTGGTGCAGCGGGTTCGGCACCGCACCGCCGAACATCCCCGAGTGCAGATCGGTCGACGAGGTCGTCACGGTGACGGTGGCGGCGACCAACCCCCGCATCGCCACGTCGGTCGAGGGCACGTCGGGGGCGATCATGCCGGTGTCGGAGACCACGATCACATCGCACGCGAGCTCCTCGGCCCGATCACGCAGCAGCGCCTCGAAATGCGGGCTGCCGACCTCCTCTTCGCCTTCGATCAACAGATTCAGGTTCACCGGCAGGGATCCCCGCTCGGCGAGCGTCGCCCGAATCGCCTCGAGGTGGTAAAGCACCTGTCCCTTGTCGTCGATCGCGCCTCGGGCGCGACATTCGCCGTCGACGATCACCGGCTCGAAAGGCGGATGGTCCCACAATTCGATCGGGTCGACCGGTTGGACGTCGTGGTGGCCGTACACGAGCACGGTCGGGGCACCGGGGCTTGCGTGCAGCCAGTCGGCCGTGACCGCAGGGTGCCCGGCGGTCTCGAGCAGCTCG
>DASSYG010000261.1:0-2299 GCA_035703405.1 Acidimicrobiales bacterium
TGGCCGACCCTAGTGAATGCGCCGGCAGGCACCGTGGCGCGTACCGGCTGCGCGGACAGAACTCATCTTGTCATTGCTTCCGGTTGTCATTCGCCGAGCAGGCTTGGCGGACAAGCCGCTGTGCTCACTGGTCGGATGCGCCTACCGGCGCCTCCACTCACCAGTCGATCTGCAAGGTGCTCCGCATGGTCGACTCGAATGCCACATCGTCGAGTTGCTTGCGTGCGGTGGTCACCATGACCGCATCCTCGCCCACCGGCACGCGCAACGGGGTGTCGGGGTCGTCGATCGCATCGGCGATCGCATGTGCGACGAGATCAGGACCCGGGCGCGGGCCGCCGAGCAGCTTCTCGTCGGTGCCGGCCCACTGTCGGTGCAGTTCCGCGTACGGGGTGGCGTCGATGTCGATCGGGGACGTCTTCGTTCGCATTGCGGTCGCTATGTAGCCGGGCTCGATGATCACGACCCGCACCCCGAAGTGGCCGACCTCGAAGTGCAGCGACTCGCTCAGTGCCTCGAGGGCGTGTTTCGATGCCGAGTAGATGCCATACAGCGGCGTGGAGACCACCCCTTCGACCGATGACACGTTCACGATCACCCCGCTGCCGCGCTCCCGCATCGCGGGGAGCACCGCCTGGATCAACCGGAGCGGTCCGAACACGTTCGTCGTGAACACCGCCTGGGCGAGGTCGAGGGGGTACGACTCGAGTGGGCCGCCCATCCCGACTCCGGCGTTGTTGACCAGCACGTCGACGTCACCGACGACGGTCATCGCCGCCTCGATCGACCTCGCGTCGTCGACGTCGAGCGCCACCCGCTGCGCGACATCGAGCCCATCGAGTGTCGACAGGTTTCGAGCGGTGGCGACGACCTCGTGGCCGCGATCGGTCAGTGAGTCGGCCGTCGCGCGGCCGATGCCGGTCGAACAACCCGTGAGCAGGACCCGTGCCATCGCCGGTGAGCTTTCCACATCCGTGCGCCGTCGACCGCCACGACTGTCACTCCCGTCCGCGACACTGGGAACGTGTCCGATGCCTCTGATGTCCTCGCGCTCACCGCGGGGGTCCTCGCCGAGAACTATGACGCCGGTTCGATCGACCGAGGTGTGGGCTACGCGGACGACAGACGCGTCAGATTGATCACGACGGGACCGGGACTGGTCTCCAGCGTCGTCGAGGGATCGGGCCGCAACACCTATGTCGTCCGCGTCGCCTGGCGCGAGCTGGGCGGCGGCATCGTCATCGACGACACCTGCTCGTGCCCGTTGGGGGGCTTCTGCAAACACGCGGTCGCCACCATCCTCACCGCGCAGATCGAGGCTGTAGGTGATGGCGACGGCGGGGCGCCGGAGTCCGGCCCGTCCTGGCGTGACGTGCTCGGTGACCTGGCCGAGGGCACCGACGTCGCGGTGGCGGGTCGTCATGCCCCGCTCGCCCTGCAGTTGTCCGTCGCCGCCCCGCGCACCACCTACTTCGATCCCGATCCGACCCCGCAGTTGTCTGCCCGCCCGATGCGGCTGGGCAAGCGAGACAAGTGGATCAAGACGGGGGCGTCATGGCGTGACCTCTACTACGCCGCGAACTCTCCCGAGTTCGACCCGATCCAGGTCGCCGCTCTCCGCGCGCTGTGGAATGCCTCTCCTCGGCATTCGTACTACCCCGACACCGGTCCCATGTCGTTCAGCCGTTTCGGCCCGGAGCTCTGGATCCACCTGAGAAACGTCGCCGAGTCGGGCGTGGCGTTCATCGACGATGGCGGTCACCCGGACGTGCGCCTGCTCGAGGAGACGGCCCGGGTCGAGGTCGACCTCACCACCGAATGGGACGACTCCGTGCGGCTCGCGACCAGGCTCCACCTCGGCGACGATCCACTCGACGCCGACACCAGGACGCTCGGGTTTCTCGGCACGCCACCTCACGGCGTGTTCGTCGAGCGTGACCACGGCGGCGTGGCGCTCGCCAGGTTCGACAAGGTGCTGAGCCCGGCGGTACTCCGAATGCTCCGCAGCCCGGCGTTGCACGTTCCCGCCGGCGAGGTCCAAGAGCTGCTCGACGTGTACCAGCCCGTGCTCGCCCGACGCGCCAGCGTGGGCTCCTCGGACGGTTCGGTGACGATCAGTACCCGACGATTCGACGGTTTGGGACTGCGTATCGAGCGTCAAGCGGTCGACGTCGCGTCGACCTCCTGGGAGGCGCGGTACGTCCGCGGCGACGTCGTCAGTCACTTCGGGCTGGCCGAACCCGGCGGCGGAGCACGTGACTGGGACGCCGAAACCGCCGCGGTGGCGGCACTCGACGTT
>DASSYG010000265.1:0-2061 GCA_035703405.1 Acidimicrobiales bacterium
ACGCGAAGATCCCCGAGTATTTCGCCACGATCGACGCCGGGGCGCGGGCCGCGGGCACCCTCGCGATCATCTCGACGGGGTGGGACCCGGGGCTGTTCAGCCTGAACCGGATGTTCGCCGAGGCGATCCTTCCCGACGGCCAGACCGCGACGTTCTGGGGTCGCGGGGTTTCCCAGGGCCACAGTGACGCGGTCCGCAAGGTCCCGGGGGTCGCCGCCGGAGTGCAGTACACCGAGCCGATGCCCGCAGCGATGGACGCCGTGCGCGCGGGAGCCCGGCCCGAACTGACGCCCGGTAGCTCCCACACCCGAGCCTGTTTCGTCGTCCTCGCCGACGGCGCAGACCCCGACGCGGTGCGCACCGCGATCGTGGACATGCCCGACTACTTCGCCCCTTACGAAACCACGGTCACCTTCGTCACCGCAGATGAGCTGGCTCGCGACCACGGCACCATGCCCCACGGCGGGGTGGTGCTCCGCAGTGGCACGACCACCGACGGTGCCGACCACACGATCGAGTACCACCTCGAGTTGGGCCACAACCCGTCGTTCACGGCGAGTGTGCTGGTCGCGTATGCGCGGGCGGCCCATCGGCTCGCGGCACGGGGCGAGACCGGGGCCCGCACCGTGTACGACGTCGCTCCCGGGCTGTTGTCGCCACGCACGTCAACCGAGCTCCGACGAGATCTGCTCTGAGAAGCGCACCGTGTCGGTCACGGTCCGCGACAACGGACCGCTTAGGATCACCGTCGTGCTCTTGATCGGAATCATCCTGTTCGGCATGCTCGTCGGCGCCGGAGCCCAGCTCATCTTGAACGGCATGCACCAGAAGATCGACTGGGGAACCGCTCTGATCAGCGGACTTGTCGGTTCCTTCGTCGGCGGTCTGCTGATCAGCTTGATCGTCGGCGACGGCCTCGCCTTGCGACCGAGCGGCATCATCGGTTCGCTCGCCGGGGCGATCATCGTCACCGTGGCGATGGGCTGGTATCGGACCCGCAAGGCCTGAGTTCGACCGATGCCTCCTAACGTGGAGGCATGGAAGATCCGGTCCTGCAGCTCGTCCAACTCGACGAACAGCGGTGGCCGACGGTGGATCCGTTCCTGAACTGCGTCCACCACGTCGACACCTACCCCGAGGGCAACGAGGCCATGGGGCCCGACGCGCCACTCGATGGCCGGGACATCGGGTCGGATTTCGCCGGGATCGACGGCTGGCGCATGTACCACGGCGACACCGTGCCCGGTTTCCCGGCCCATCCCCACCGCGGGTTCGAAACCGTCACCTACGTGCGTTCGGGGCTGATCGACCACGCCGACTCGTTGGGAGCGACGGCCCGGTACGGCCGCGGCGACGTGCAGTGGCTCACCGCCGGTCGCGGTATCCAGCACGCCGAGATGTTCCCGCTCGTCGAACGCGACGCACCGAACCCGATGGAGTTGTTCCAGATCTGGGTGAACCTGCCCGGATCGCACAAGCTGGTCGATCCGACCTTCACGATGTTCGCCGACCGCGACGTGCCCCGGGTCGTCACCGGCGCCGATGCCGACGAGGCCCGCACGACGGTCACCGTGATCGCGGGCGCCTTCGACGGCACCGACGCGCTCGCTCCGCCGCCGGATTCGTGGGCGGCCGACCCGGCATCGGACCTGGCCATCTGGCATCTCGTGTTCGAACCGGGCGCGTCGGTGACCCTGCCCGGGGCCCGCAGCCGCGAAACCCTGCGGACCTTGTACGTGTTCGACCACGGCTCGCTGACCATCGCCGGGCATCCCGACACCATTGGATTCGACACCGCGGTCGCCGTCCACCCCGAGCACGCCGTCGAACTGCACAGCGACGACGGCACCGAGGTGTTGGTGCTCGCCGGCGTACCGATCGGCGAACCCGTGGCCAGCTACGGCCCGTTCGTGATGAACACCCGCGAGGAGATCGCCGCCACCATCGACGAGTACCAGCGGACCCGTTTCGGTGGCTGGCCCTGGCCGAGCGACTCACCGGTGCATCCACGCTCGGAGGGCCGCTTCGCCCGGCATGCCGATGGTCGCTTCGAGGATCTCG
>DASSYG010000042.1:0-5298 GCA_035703405.1 Acidimicrobiales bacterium
CGTACAGCATCGAGCGGGTCGATCCACGGGTCCGGTGTACCGGTTCGAACGCGCCCGTCGGTTCCGCGGTGGTCAAACCGCGTGTCTTTCGGGATGCACCGCACACTTGACGTGCTCCCGGTTGAGTCGTTCGGGAAGTGGCTCGATGTGCAAGAGCGTACCCGGCCTGCTCGGTACACCGACGGGCACCCGGGAGGATGCCGAAATCCCAGATCGACCCTTGACGAAGCGGGCCCCATGGTGTTGCATGCGGGGTACGGGCAAGTTCCCGGCGACATCGGGAATCATGTCCGTGTGGTCTTCTACCAAGGAGGTGCCGCCGACATGCGAGGAACAGCCGTCAGGGAGTTCTTCTCGACCGAAGCCCCTTCCGCGATCCAGTGGCGTGCCATCGCCTCGGACGTGAATCTGGACCGAGGCCACCGGGAGCGGTCTCCTCCGGTCGGATGAAGGCGGCCGCACCGCTCGGGTACGCCCGAGCGTCGGGGTCGCCCTGAGGACATCGGGTGCAATGATCGTCGTCCTCGATCCCTCCAGACTCGTGGATGCGCACTCATCGCCGGATCCCGGTGACATTCGCCGGTGGGATGGTCCGAAGTCGGACAGTCGAGTTCGACCGCTGACGGACCGCTCCCATCACTGGGTGTCGGCGATACGTGACACCGAGTCCGCCACTCAAGAATTGACGATGGCACGGCCACCGTTGCACCTCTTCAGCTGCCCCGCCACTCCGCCCGCAAGCCGATCGGATGGCGGGGCAGCAACGCGTCCGGGCAGCATGGGGTCTCGAGCGACGCGGTAGCTTGGTTCCATGGTTCTCCCCGTCGACCACACCGAGACTCGACCCGGCACGCCCGGTGTCCGGCGGGTCCTCTCGGTGCATGCCCACCCCGACGACGAGTCGTCCAAGGGTGCCGGGACGGTGCGGATGGTGGTCGATCAAGGCGGCGAAGCGCTGCTGGTCACCTGTACCGGCGGCGAGGCCGGGGAGGTCCTCAACGAGGCGATGCGCCGACCCGAGATCGAGGCCGATCTCCCGGCGGTGCGGATGGACGAACTCGACCGGGCCACCGACGCACTCGGCTACTCACAGGTGGTGTTGTTGGGGTATCGGGACTCGGGGATGCCCGACACGCCGCCGAACGAGCACGCCGAGGCGTTCGCAAACCAGGACTTCGACGTCGAGGTCGGTCGGCTCGTCGGCATCATCCGTACCTTCCGACCCCAGGTGATCATCACCTACGGCGACGACCAGAAGGGCTATCCGCACCCTGATCATCTGCGGGTGCATGACATCAGTGTTCCCGCGTTCGACCGGGCTGGCGACGCGGCGTGGTACCCGGATCTCGGCGAACCCTGGACGCCACTGAAGCTCTACTACACGATGTGGTCGCAGGAACGGATGCAGCGGTTCCACGAGAAGTTCGAGGAACTCGGCCTCGAGTCGCCCTATGGCGAACGATGGCTCGAGCGGCGCGAACCCGAGACGCCGCCGACCACGACGATCGACGTGACGGGAACCTACGGCGCACGCAAGGCCGCGCTGATCGCGCACGCCACGCAGATCGACCCGGATTCACCGTTCTGGTTCGGCCTGCCCGATGACGTCGCCGAGACCGTTTTCCCCTTCGAGGTGTACCGACTGGCTCAGAGCCGGGTCGACACCGAACTGCCCGAGACCGACCTTTTCGCCGGGATCGAGGACCTGCTGTGACCCCGCAGGGACCGAACGCTCGGCTCCGGAGCGAACGGGGTTCGACGCGATGGAGTTTCTGACTCCGGAGTGGTGCGACGAACTGGTCAGCCGCACCGCGGCTGCCGCCCCGGTGCTCCGCGACGTCGTTGTCGAGTTGCAACTCACCGGAGCACCACGAGGGCGCGGCCGGATCACCTTCACCGTCGACGGTGGTCGGCTGGTTTCCTGCGTACCCGAGCCGGCCGACGCGCCGGACCTGAAGTTGAAGGCGACCCACGACGACGCCCGCGCCACGCTGCGCGGCGAACTCGACCCGAACGCCGCGTTCATGGCCGGCGACCTCAAGTCCGACGGCCCGACCGGGCCGCTGCTCGCACTGTTGGCCGCCTACCGGCGACCGGGCGCGGTCAGCGCTCGCGAGGCGCTCGACGCACAGACCACCGACCCGGCCTGAACGCCGGTCGCAACCTCAGGCGCTGGTGGATGCTCGCTGTGACCGTTGGAGGTCGCGGAGCTCGCGGTAGCCGATGAGCTGGACCCCGGCGTCGTCGATCCGGGACCGCAGGTCTCCTTCGGTCGCCAACAGGCGATGGTCGTCGACACGGGTCTCGGCGTCGAAAGCGATGGCGCGGAGTTCCCCGGTGTCGATGGCCGGATGTCCCAGGATCTCGGTCACGCCCGGGCGGGGTGCTTTGAGGTATTTGTCGAGCAGGGGGCGGATCGACCCGCCGGGCTCGTAGAGGAAGTGATCGGGGAAGAGCACCCCGTCGTCGGTGGCCAGTGAGCGGAACGGAAATCCGATCGCGGCTTCACTCGCCGCCCCCGACAGCCGGATCGGCAGATCGAAGTCGACGGCAGCCTCGAGGTAGGCGTCGAACAATTCGGGACGCAACTGGAGGGTCCCCATGTGAGAGTCGAGGTGGGTCACGTCGAATCCCCACAGGATGGCGCGTTCGACCTGCGCGGCCAGCTCGCGGCGTACCTCGTCGACATCGGCGTGTTCGGAGACGTCTTCGACGGTCGCCGGAAAGCCGCCGTCACCATCGAGCAACGTGGGGGAGTGGGTTGTCGGTCCCCATCGGTAGCGGGCGAACTCGGCATTGAGCGTGAGGTGGACGCCGATGTCCTCTCCGGCGTAGCGCGTGGCGGCTTCCCGGCTCCACGGACACGGCACCATCAGCGACGCGCTCGTCGCGCATCCCTCGGTGAGTGTCTCGAATGCACCGACGTTCGCGGCGTGGCACATTCCCAGGTCGTCCGCGTTGATGATGAGCAGCGGCGTGTCCGGCGCGTGACCGAGAGCCTCGGCGAGTGCGGTCATGGCTCAGATGCGTTCGACGATCGTGCCCGTCCCGAGCCCGCCGCCACAGCACATCGCGACGAGTGCCCGTTCGGTGTCGGTGCGGATCAGCTCGTGCACGGCCTTGGTCAACAAGAAGGCGCCCGTGCAGCCCAGGGGATGCCCCAACGCGATGGCGCCACCGTTGGGGTTCACCTTGTCCGGGTCAGCGCCCAACTCGGCCTGCCAGGCGAGGACGACCGATGCGAATGCCTCGTTGATCTCGAAGTGGTCGAAGTCGTCGATGCCCAGGCCGGTGCGCTGCAGCAGCCGCTGGGTGGCGTCGATCGGTCCGGTCAACATCAGCACCGGATCGACACCGACCAGACAGGAGTCGACGATGCGGGCGATCGGGGTGAGTCCCAACTCGGCGGCCTTCTCAGGGGTGGTGAGCAACAGCGCCGCCGCGCCGTCGGAGATCTGGGAGGCGTTCCCTGCGGTGTGGACTCCGTTCTCGCGCGCAACGGGCTTGAGGCCGGCGAGCTTCTCGAGCGACGTCGTCCGCAGCCCTTCGTCGCGGTCGACGGTGTGGGTGGTCCCGGTCGGGGTGCCGTAGTCGTCGAGGTCGGGAGCGTCGACAGGCACGACCTGGGTCCCGAACCGGTCCTCGTCCCACGCCCGCGCCGCGAGTTCTTGGGAGCGAAGGCCGAATGCGTCGGTGTCGTCCCGGGAGACGCCCCACTTCTCGGCGATGCGTTCGGCGCCTTCGAACTGCGAGGTGAACTCGTACTGAGAGAAATACGACTTGGGGATGGGCACCCCGAGGCCGAGTTTTTTGGACGAGTTCGACCCGATCGGGATCCGGCTCATCGATTCGACGCCGCACGAGATCGCCACGTCGACGACCCCCGAAGCGATCAGTGAGTAGGCGAGGCTCGTGGCCTGCTGCGAGGATCCGCACTGGGTGTCGACCGTGGTGGCGGCCGTGTTCATCGGCAGCCCGGCGGTGAGCCACGCGGTTCGGGTGACGTTGAAGGACTGTTCGCCGACCTGGCTGACACAGCCCCCCACGACCTGGGAGACCTCGTCGGCATCGATACCGGACCGATCGACCACTTCACGCTGGATCTGAGCGAGCAGATCGACGGGGTGGACGCTTGACAGCCCCCCATTGCGTTTTCCGATCGGGGTACGGACGGCTTCGATGATGACGACTTCGCGCATGGAATGCACGCTAGTGCTCTGGCCATGAGATGCGCACCGCAAGAGCTACTCGCATCAGGCCGCGGTCGGTCGCCCCGGGCGGTCGGGATGCTTGCGCGGCGTCCGCCGGTTGTCGGCGGCCGCGAGAGCGGCGCGTGCCTGAGCCAGACCGGCCCGGCCGATCGCCTTGGTCCGCTCGTCGAGACGGGTGTCGCGGGGGCGGATGTCGCGCTCGAGCGACGGTTGCGGTACTTCGATGAGGTGGAGCTGTTGACGTGCCATGAGTGCATCATGACGACGGGCTGTGACATTTTCGGCCGGCATCGACACGGCTTGGGTAAACCGTGGCTAAAGTCAGCCGACGGGCGTCGCCACGTGCGGCGGAAGACAGCACGACCGACACAGGGGCACGCCATGGCACGATCGATCCAGAAGTGTGGCCTCGGTCTCGCGGTTCTGATGCTCGGCATCGCTTCGGTGGTGGTGGCCCCGCCGCGTGGTCAGGCCGACGCTGCGGCTCCCCAGCCGCTCGACTGTGCAAATTGGCGTTACGGAGCCGGCGACGAACCGGCGGCACTTCCCGGCGAGTTCGACCGCAACGACTACCGGCGGACGTCGTTGCGGGACCCCGCGCTGGCGAACTCCCCCCACAATCTCTGTGGCCAGAAGGGGATGGCCGTCGACCTCGCCTGGGGAGTCACCCAGGGCGACGCGAGTGTGCTCATCGCCATCCTGGATTCGGGCATCCGTTGGCGCGACACGGCCACCATGTCCGACCTCGCGGACAAGGCCCGGATCAACCTCGGCGAAGCGCAGCCGTTGTGTGTGGCAGCCCACCCAGACGGCGACTGCAACGGCGACGGGGTGTTCGACATCCGCGACTTCGGCGCCGTTTCCGACCGAAACGCCAACGGCTTGACCGACCCCGAGGATCTGATCCTCGATCCGGCGCACAGCAACGGGGTCGACGACGACGGGAACGGCTACGTCGACGACATCTCCGGTTGGGACTTCCTCTACGGCGACAACAACGCGTTCGACACCGTCGACTACGGCCATGGCAGTGGCGAGGCCGAAGACTCGGTGGCCAACGCGAACGGCGCCCGCAACGTGGGCTCGT
>DASSYG010000045.1:0-3315 GCA_035703405.1 Acidimicrobiales bacterium
CCGCGTGCTTCCCCTCGGCCGGTCAGTTGTGTGTGTCGATGGAACGCCTCTACGTGACCGAGGGCGTCGCCGATTCCTTCATCGACGAGTTCGTGACCCGCACCGGCGGATTGCGCCTGGGCGCCACCTACGACTTTTCCGCCGATGTGGGGTCCCTCACCAACCGTTCACAGCTCGACACGGTGACCGAACACGTGAACGATGCTCACCAGAAGGGCGCGACCGTGCTGGCCGGCGGCAGGGCCCGCCCCGACGTCGGCCCGCTGTTCTACGAACCGACGATCCTCACCGACGTCACCCCGGACATGACGGTGTACGCGCACGAGACCTTCGGACCGGTCGTGTCGATCTACCGGGTCCCCGGTGTCGAGGAGGCGGTGCGCCGTGCGAACGACAGCGAATACGGCCTGAACGCCAGCGTCTGGACCCGCAACACCCGTCTCGGTCGCGAGGTCGCGGCACGGCTGAAGTCCGGGACGGTGAACGTCAACGAGGCGTTCGCCGCCGCGTGGGGCAGCATCGACGCACCCATGGGCGGGATGGGCGACTCGGGGCTGGGGCGTCGCCACGCCGCGGAAGGGCTGCTCAAGTACACCGAACCCCAGACCATCGCCGTGCAACACCTGCAGGGCTTCGATCCGCCCGATTGGCTGCCCCACGAACGGTTCGCGGCTGTGATGACCACCATGCTCGAGGCGATGAAGCGCTTCGGGGTGAAGTAGACCCGCCACGCCGTGTGGTGGCCCGCCCCGGGCCCACCCTCGGGAATGGTGATGCTATGATGCGTGCATGCGCACCACTGTTGCCCTCGATGACGAAGTGCATGAGACCTTGCGTCGCAAGGCATTCGAAGAGCGCCGCTCGTTCACCGACGTCCTGAACGAGACGCTGGCCCGCGGGCTGCAGTCCGAGACCCGGCCACGGGTGCTCGGCGCGTTCACCGGCCGGATCCACGTCGCGGACGACTTCGACGACGACCTACCCGAGATCGTCGAGGCGTTGGACGAACCCGTCACGCCGTGACCGATCTGCTGCTCGACACCCACGTGCTGCTCTGGGCGAACGGTGATCCGACCAGGCTCGGTCCGACGACCACCGCTCGACTGGAGGATCCCGCCGCCCGGTTGTTCGTCTCTGCGGTTTCGGTCGCCGAGATCGCGATCAAACGATCGATCGGCAAACTCCAGATGCCGATGCCGATCGACGCCCTGGTCGAGGCGCTGGGAGCAACATCGCTGGATCTCTCCTCCACCCATGCGGCAGCGGTCGAGCAGCTCCCGTTGCTGCACCGTGACCCGTTCGACCGATTGCTCGCCGCGCAGAGCTCGGCCGAGGATTGCACGCTGGTGACCGCTGACGAACGGCTCCTCGCCTACCCGGTCACGACGCTCGACGCTCGCACCTGAACGGCTCGACGCCCGGTGGATCGTGGACCGAGCGGGTGTGGTCTGGGGCGACGACGATCGCCTTCGCAGCCGACCGAGATGGGCCGCTGGGCGCTGTGAGGCCACAGCAGTAGCGTCGACCGACGTGAACGATACTGCTCCCCCGCCCCGCTACCTGGTCGGGCGAGGCATCGCCGACATCACCGGGGAGCCCGCCGAGTGCGGCATGCTCGGCTACGGCCAGGCGCACCAGCGCACCACCGGGATCCACCTGCGCCTGCGCTCCCGGGCGTTCGTGTTCGTCGACACCCAGACCGACCGGCGCGTGGTGCTGTCGATCAACGAGGTGCCGTTGCTGATCGACACGTTGCACGCCGGCGTGCTGAAGCGACTCACGTCGCACTACGTCGATCTCTACGACGACGCGAATGTGGTACTCACCGCCACCCACACCCACTGCGGCCCTGGGGGCTATTCACATCATCGGCTGTACAACTCGAACACCGGCGGGTTCCGCCCGGCAACCTACGAGGCGATCGTGGGGGGGATCGTCGACGCGATTCATATGGCCCACGACGACGTGGCCCCGGCCTCCCTGGCGCTCGGTTTCGCCGAGCTACACGACGCCAGCGTCAACCGTTCACCCGGTTCGTTCGCACGCAACCCCGAAGCCGACCGGGCGCATTTCCCGGCAGCGATCGATCCCCAGACCACGACGCTCGCCATCGAACGCGACGGCGAGGCCGTGGGGGCGATCAACTGGTTCCCCACTCACGGCACGTCGATGACGAACCGCAACACGTTGATCTCCTCGGACAACAAGGGCTACGCGGCCTGGGCCTGGGAGCGGCTCGACCACGACGTCGACTACCGGGCCGACCGCAGGAAGCCACCGACCTTCGTCGGGGCGTTCGCCCAGACCAACACCGGGGACATGTCGCCGAACCTCGATCGCGGCCCGGGCAGCGGCCCGACCGCCGAGGAGTTCACGAACACCCGGCTCATCGGACAACGCCAACTCGATGCGGCACGCACCGGGCTCGACGATGCCGAACCGATCGACGGTCCGATCGGCTCCGCGGTGCTGTGGGTGGACCTGTCGGATCAGACCGTCGGCGCGCCCTACACCCCCGACGGCGCAACCCACCGGACCGGACCACCGGCGGCGGGTGCCGCCGCGTTCGCCGGAACCGACGAAGGTCCGGCGTTTCCCGGCTTCGAACAGGGCGTGGACAACAACCGGGTGGTCGGGGCGATCTCGCGGCGGGTGGTCTATCCGTTGTCGAAGCGTCTCGCCGAAGCGCATGCTCCCAAGGCGATCGTCGTGCCTCCCGCGATCGCCGCTCAGATGGTTGACCTGTCGCTCGTGCCGGTGCAGCTCGTGCAACTTGGAAGCCTGTACCTGGTGACGATCCCCGGCGAGGTCACGATCGTCGCAGGCCTGCGGATCAGGCGCCGAGTGGCGCAGATCCTGGGCGTCGAGCTCGCCCACGTGCTCATCGCCGGGTACTCGAACGGTTACATCCACTACGTGACCACCCCCGAGGAGTACACCGCCCAGCGCTACGAGGGCGGCAGCACGATGTTCGGGCGGTGGCAGCAACCTGCGCTCGAACAGATAGCCGCGCGGCTTGCCGAGGCGATGATCGACGGACACACGCTCGAATCCGGCATGCCGTCGGGTGACAAGCGCCCGCCGCGTGCGGCCCGGCCGCACACCACGCCGGACGCCGCGCCCGCTGGTGCGCGCCTGGGTGACGTGGTCACCCCGCCACGGTCGACGTACCGACCGGGCGACCGGGTCCGTGCGGTGTTCGCGGGCACGTATCCGAACAACGACCTGCGGACCGGCGACACCTACCTGCTCATCGAACGGCGCGGGAACGCCGACGGCGACCAGGCGACTGACGTTTGGACGGCGATCGCGGAC
>DASSYG010000112.1:0-5393 GCA_035703405.1 Acidimicrobiales bacterium
GTGTTCCCGTCCGCTGAGATCTACGGCGGATTCCGCTCCACCTACGACTACGGCCCCCTCGGGGTGCTCATGTTGCGCAACGTCAAGGACGCCTGGTGGCGCTCGATGGTGCAGCTCCGACACGACGTGGTGGGACTCGACGCGGCGATTCTCACCTCGCCCGAGGTGTGGAAGGCGTCGGGGCACCTGGCGAACTTCACCGATCCCTTGGTGGACTGCCGTAACTGCAAGGAGCGCTTCCGCCTCGACAAGCTGGATGATCCCGACGTGTGCCCGAACTGCGGGGCGCAAGGCAGCTTCACCGAGGCCCGCCAATTCAACCTGATGTTCAAGACCCACGCGGGGCCCGTGGAGGCTGCGTCGACCGAGGCGTACCTGCGTCCGGAGACCGCGCAGGGCATGTTCACCAACTTCGCGAACGTGTTGAACACGTCGCGCAAGAAACCCCCCTTCGGGATCGCCCAGGTCGGCAAGTCGTTCCGCAACGAGATCACGCCGGGCAACTTCGTGTTCCGCACGCGTGAGTTCGAACAGATGGAGATGGAGTTCTTCGTGCCTCCGGCCGACGCGGACGAGTGGTACCGCTACTGGTGCGAGGAGCGGTTCCGGTGGTACACCGAGCTGGGGATTCCCGAGTCCGAACTGCGTCTGCGGCCCCATGACGCAGACGAGTTGAGCCACTATTCGGTGGCCACCTCAGACGTGGAGTTCGCCTTCCCGTGGGGCTGGGACGAACTCGAGGGGATCGCCAACCGAGGCGACTACGACCTCACCGCACATGCGAACGCGTCGGGGGAGAAGCTCGACTACTTCGACCAGGCGGCCGGCGAGCGTTACCGGCCTTACGTGATCGAACCGGCGGCCGGCGCGACCCGCACGATGATGGCCTTTCTGCTCTCGGCCTTCGACACCGAGGAGGTGCGCGGCGAGACGCGTACCGTGTTGCGGCTGCACCCGCGCCTTGCGCCCTACAAGGTGGCGGTGCTGCCCTTGTCGAAGAAGCCCGAACTGTCGGGTGTGGCGAACGAGGTCCTGGGTCTGGTCCAGCCGAAGTGGATGACCGACTACGACGAGACCCAGGCGATCGGTCGCCGCTACCGCCGTCAGGATGAACTCGGCACGCCGTTGTGTGTGACCGTCGACTTCGACACCCTCGAGGACCGCGCCGTCACGGTGCGCGACCGCGACACGATGGCCCAGGAGCGCGTGCCGATCGACGGCCTCGTCGCCCACCTCGACGGGTGCCTCGGCCTGTAGCGACCCTCTCCGTTGGTTTTGGGTGCCGGTACCGACCACGAAGTGGCCGGTACCGGCACCCAAAATGCGGCGTCAGCCCTTGGCCGTGCCGAACGCCGCCCGGATCGCCGCAGCGGCCCGGCTGCGGGCCACCGCGCAATCGGGAAGAAAGTCGAAGTCGAAGAACCCGTGGATCTCGCCGTCGAAATGCACCCGCTCGACGGGTACCCCGCCGGCTTCGAGCGCGTCCGCATAGGCGAAACCTTCATCCCGCAGTGGGTCGAACTCGGCGGTGATCACCATCGCCGGAGGAAGCCTCGAGAAATCCGAGGCGAGCAACGGCGACACCCGTGGTGTCGCCGGATCCCGTCCTCCCAGGTACTGGCGGCCGAACCAGGTCATCGTCTCCTGGGTGAGAAAGTACCCCTCGCCGTTCTCCTGTCGCGACGGATGATTCTCGGCCAGATCCACGGCCGGGTAGACGAGCAGCTGGAACGCGACGGCCGGCCCGCCCGCGGCGCGGGCGAGTTGACAGGCGACCGCGGTGAGGTTCCCACCGGCCGAGTCGCCGCCCACTGCGAGCAGGGTCGGGTCGATCCCGAGTTCGTCCGCGTTGGCGACCACCCAGTCGAGTGCGGTCACCACGTCGTCGATCGCGGCGGGGTAGGGGTTCTCGGGAGCCAGGTGATAGTCGACGCTCACGACGACGACTCCCGCTTCGTTCGCCATCACCCGGCAGGTCGAATCCGCGGTCTCGAGGTCGCCGATCACGAAGCCGCCGCCGTGGATCCACAGCAGACATCCCGGCGTGCTCACTCCATCGATCGGCGTGTACGTGCGCACCCCGAACGGTCCGTGTGGTCCGCCGGTCACCTCGACGTCACGCACCGTGGCGACCTCGGGTCCCGGTTGCACCGCGAGTTGGGCGTAGCCGGCCCGGACATCGGCGACCGACTGGTCGGCCAACGGCGGCATCTCGACGCTGTTGATCAGGTCGAGGAGATCCTGCACTTCCTTGGTCGGGGGCATCGGGGAGTCCTTCGGTTCGCGGCCGGTACCGTGCCGCAACGTAGCGCGACCACCGGGCTGGCGCGCTCCGATCTGGAGAACTGCACGGTTCCCGACCGGGTTCCCACTACGCTCTCGTCCGCACATGTTCTGCGGTCAGGAGGTGTCGCCGGCGATCCCGGTTCGACACTCACCTGGCTGCTGTTGCTCGGCGTCACCGGCGACCCCGGTCTCTCCGATTGAGTCCGTCCCCGACACCCCTGAGGAGAGGTCCGTGCCCTACGTCTACGCCTTCGGTCACAACCACCGCCGCCCACCCATGCAGCTCAAGAAGCTGCTCGGAGGCAAAGGGGCGAACCTGGCGGAGATGACCTCGATGCTGGAGCTTCCCGTGCCGCCGGGGTTCACGATCTCGACCGATGCGTGTCGCGCCTACCTCACCGCCGGGTGGCCCAAGGAGCTCGACGCCGAGATCGACCGCCACGTCGACAAGCTGGAGAAGGCAATGGGCCGTCGCATCGGCGACCCGGACGACCCTCAACTGGTCAGCGTCCGCTCGGGTGCCGCGGTGTCGATGCCCGGGATGATGGACACGGTGCTCAACCTCGGCTTGAACGACGCCTCGGTCGAAGGACTGGCCAAGGTGACCGGACTGGAACGCTTCGCCTATGACTCCTACCGACGCTTCATCGCGATGTACGGACGGATCGTGCTCGGCATCGACGCCGAGAGTTTCGACAAACCCCTCGAGAAGGCCAAGACGACCGCCGGTGTGAGCACCGATGCCGAGTTGTCGGCCAAGGCACTGCGCAAGTTGTGCTCGTCGTACCAGGCGCTGGTGAAGCGCAAGACCAAGCACGATTTCCCTCAGGATCCCAAGGATCAGCTCCGGGGCGCGATCGAAGCGGTGTTCGCCTCGTGGAACACGCCCCGGGCGGTCGCCTACCGCACCCGCGACAAGATCAGCCACGACCTCGGCACCGCTGTGAACGTCCAGGCGATGGTGTTCGGCAACCGAGACGACAACTCGGGCACCGGCGTCGGGTTCACCCGCAACGCAGCAACCGGAGAGAACCTTCCCTACGGCGACTTCCTCGTCAACGCGCAAGGCGAGGACGTGGTCGCCGGGATCCGCAACACCGCGAACCTCGACGAGCTCGGCACGCTGTTTCCCGAGATCCACGACGAACTCCTGGTGATCTTCGACCGGCTCGAACGGCACTACCGCGACATGTGCGACACCGAGTTCACGATCGAACAGGGCAAGCTGTGGATGCTGCAGACCCGGGTGGGCAAGCGCACCGGCCGGGCCGCACTCAAGATGGCCGTGGACATGACCCGCGACTCACGGATCGGGCTCACCCGCGAAGAAGCCGTCCAGCGCATCACCGCGGATCACCTCGATCAGGTGCTCCACCCGCAGTTCGGTGGTGCCAAGGTCGACGTACTGACCAAGGGCCTGGCTGCGTCGCCGGGCGCCGCCGTGGGCAAGGTGATCTTCGACTCGGACCGGGCGGTCACCGCGGCCTCCAAGGGCGACAAGATCGTGCTCGTCCGCAACGAGACCTCGCCCGACGACGTGCACGGCATGCAGGTCTCCCAGGGCATCCTCACCGCACGGGGAGGCCTGGTCTCCCACGCGGCGGTCGTCGCCCGTGGCTGGGGCATCCCCGCGGTCGTCGGCGCAGAAGCCGTGCACATCGACGGGAAGCGGGCGACGATCGGCGACGTCACGATCGCCGAGGGCGACGTGATCTCGATCAACGGTTCGACCGGTGAGGTGGTCGTCGGTGCGGTCGAACTCGTCGCGGCACAACCCCCCGACGAGTTCGACACGATCCTGAAGTGGGCCGACACGATCCGCAAGGGCAAGCTCGCCGTGCGGGCGAATGCCGACAACGGCGAGGACGCCGCGGTCGCCCGTTCCTACGGCGCCCAGGGCATCGGGCTGTGCCGCACCGAGCACATGTTCCTCGCCGAAGACCGTCTGCCCGTGGTCCGGCGCATGATCCTGGCCGACACCCCGGCCGCCGAAACCAAGGCCCTCGAGGAACTGCACCAGGTGCAGAAGAAGGACTTCGCCGCGATCCTCGAGGCGATGGACGGCCTGCCGGTCACCGTGCGACTGCTCGACCCACCGCTGCACGAATTTCTGCCCGATCTCGGCGCACTCGAGGTGAAGGCGGCGACCAAGGGACTGTCGAAGCGGGAGACCAAGCTGTACGAGGCCGCCCGCTCGTGGCACGAGTTCAACCCGATGCTCGGCGTGCGTGGCGTGCGTCTCGGCGTGCTCAAGCCCGGCCTGTACGCGATGCAGGTGCGTGCGCTCGTCGAAGCCGCACTGGACCGCCTCGATGCGGGCGGCAAGCCGATCGTCGAGGTGATGATCCCGCTCACCGTGTCACGGCCGGAGTTGGCCGAGGCACGCGGCTGGGTCGCCGGCGCGATCGCGGAGGCCACAAAGGGACGCAAGAAGAAGCCCAAGATCCTCATCGGCACGATGATCGAGACACCCCGCGCCGCGCTGTGCGCGGACGAGATCGCTCAAGAGGCCGACTTCTTCAGCTTCGGGACGAACGACCTGACCCAGATGACGTTCGGCTTCAGCCGCGACGACATCGAGGGTCGCATCATGAAGACCTACCTCGAGAAGGGTCTGTTGAAGCGGAACCCGTTCGAGACCGTCGACCCCGACGGCGTCGGCGAACTCGTGAAGATCGGCGCGAAGCGTGGGCGCAAGGCCAACGAGAAGCTCAAGTTAGGCGTGTGTGGTGAGCACGGAGGCGACCCCGAGTCGATCCGGGTGTTCCACGACGCCGGACTCGACTACGTGTCGTGCTCGCCCTACCGGGTGCCGATCGCCCGGCTCGCCGCGGCCCAGGCCGTGCTGGGGGAGTGAGCGACTCGAGCGGGCGCGCACGCTTGCGCGGCAACCTGTCATGATCTGAACTGTGGGGATCGTCGCCGAGGACATCGCCAGGGTCAGGGAGCAAACCGACCTGGTCGCACTGGTGAGCCGTCACCTCGCGCTGAAACGCGTCGGGTCGTCGTGGATGGGACTGTGCCCGTTCCACGGCGAGAAGTCCCCGAGTTTCTCGGTGTCTGCCGAGAAAGGGTTCTTCCACTGCTTCGGCTGTGGCAAGAGCGGC
>DASSYG010000193.1:0-2381 GCA_035703405.1 Acidimicrobiales bacterium
CTCATGGGAACGACCGTGGTGTCCAAGGCCACCGTGGACGGCCTCAAGGCCAACCTGCAACGCGCCGAGGCCCGCAGCGCCGCCGTCCATCAGACGAACAACGAGTTGTCCGCGGAGCTGTCGGTTCGGACCGAGACCGACGGCAAGGTCGACGATGCGCTCACCAAGAACGTGCTCCCCATCACGGTCGAATCGACCCTCGAAGACGTCCCGGTGCTGATCATCGCGACCGAAGAAGCGGACAAGGACGCACTGGCCCAGACGGTCACTGCGCTGGGCGACGCTGGCGCCCGGCTGGACGGCACCCTGGTGGTCGACGACCGGATGGTGCTGAACGAGTCCGACACCGAACTCGTCCGCGACCTGCTCGACATCCCGGCCCGGTCGAACGTCCAGTCGGCGCTCAATCGTCAGCTCGCGATCGCGTTGGCGGGTGCGGGGCTTCCCGGCGCCACCCTGCGCGGCGTATCCACCACGACCACATCGAGCACCACGACGCCGCCCGACGTCACCCAGGTGCCGCCGCCGACGACGGTGCCGGCGCCGGTGGAGCCCGAGTTGATCGGACTGCTGCGCCAGAACGGACTGTTGAGCTTCCGGGCGGCAGGTGCCGGATCGAGCGACGCGCCGGTCCTCGAAGCCCCCGAACTCGCCGAGGACAACGGCTACCGGTACGTCATCGTCTCGGGCAACGAGCCCGACCCGGTGAGTGCATCCGTGCTCATCCCGCTCATCGACACGATGGGACGACTGGGACCGGTCGCCCAGGTCGCCGCGACGGGACCGAACGACGCCGGTGATCCCGGGGAAGATCCTTTTCTGACCCGACTCCTGGACCGTGACGGGGTCAAGGGCCGCGTGTCGACGGTCGACAATCTCGGGTCCTTCGACGGGAGCGTCGCGACGGTGTTCGCGCTCGTCGGGGCCGCGCAGGGCCAGTTCGGCTCCTACGGGATCGGTGAGACCGCGACCGCGGTGGTCCCCGCGTACGACCGGACCCCCAACTGAGGGGATCCCCGTGTGAGGAGCATCGTCTCCTAGACTGGCGGCCCGTGACCAAGCACATCTTCGTGACCGGTGGCGTGGCAAGCGGACTCGGCAAGGGCATCACCGGTGCCTCGCTCGGCAGACTGTTGAAGATGCGGGGTCTCCGCGTCACGATGCAGAAGCTCGATCCGTACATCAACGTCGACCCGGGGACCATGAATCCCTTCGAGCACGGTGAGGTGTTCGTCACCGACGATGGCGGCGAAACCGACCTCGATCTCGGTCACTACGAACGCTTCATCGACGAGAATCTCTTCCGGCATTCCAACGCCACCACCGGGTCGATCTACTCCAGCGTGCTCGCCGCCGAACGCCGCGGCGACTACCTGGGCCGGACCGTACAGGTGATCCCGCACATCACCGATGAGATCAAACGCCGTATCACCGCGCTGGCCGGCGACAGCGAACAGGGCGGCGACGACACCGACGTGGTGATCACCGAGGTCGGCGGCACCGTCGGCGACATCGAGATCCTTCCCTTCCTGGAGGCGATACGCCAGTTCCGACTCGACGTGGGACGCGACAACGTCTGCTACCTCCACGTCACGTTGATCCCCTACATCGGGCCTTCGGGCGAACAGAAGACCAAGCCGACCCAGCACTCGGTGACCGAGTTGCGCAGCCGCGGGATCCAGCCAGACGTCATCGTGTGCCGGAGCGTGGAGCCGATCTCGCCCGAGCTGAAGGCGAAGATCTCTGCGTTGTGTGACGTGCCGGTCGCCGGAGTCGTCAACGCGACCGATGCCGACACGCTGTATCAGGTGCCGCTGATGTTGCACGACGAAGGCCTCGACGACGTGGTGTGTTCGATCCTCCGCCTGGACGACACGGTCGCCGACCTGGGCGAATGGGAAGACCTGCTGGAGCGGGTGCGGGCCGCGACACGCCCGGTGAAGATCGGGATCATCGGCAAGTACGTCGCCCTGGTCGACGCCTATCTTTCGGTGGTCGAGGCGCTGAACCACGGCGGGTTCGCCCACGGCGCCGACATCGAGATCTCCTGGATCAACGCCGAGGACGTCGGTGAGCTGCTCACATCTGGACGCCTGGCCGACCTCGACGGGATCGTCCTGCCCGGCGGTTTCGGTGAGCGCGGGGTCGAAGGCAAGGTCGCCGCGGCCCGGTTCGCCCGCGAGCACGACCTGCCGTGTCTGGGGCTGTGCCTGGGGATGCAGGTCATGGTGATCGACTACGCCCGCAGCGTGGCCGGCATGGACGGGGCGAACTCCACCGAGTTCGACCCCGATTCGCCGTACCCGGTGATCGACCTGATGGACACCCAGCGCGAGGTGACCGACATGGGAGGCACGATGCGTCTCGGGGCCTGGGTCGCG
>DASSYG010000200.1:0-2301 GCA_035703405.1 Acidimicrobiales bacterium
TGCTCCCGCCGACGATGGCGGGATCCATGGCCGTACTCGGGAATGACCAGATCCTGCTCTTCGGCGGCAGCAACAGCCCGTCCTCTGACACGGTCTACGGCACGACGTGGCTGTTCGACGGGACGAAGTGGAAGGGGTTGCACCCGGTCACGTCGCCCGCGCCGCGGGCCTCGGCGTCGATGGTGACATTGGCTGATGGATCCGTGTTGCTCTACGGCGGCTACTTGCCGGGCTACGGAAACCTCGACGACACGTGGATCTTCGACGGGACCAACTGGACCGCGCAGGACCCAGCAGCGTCACCCGATCTGGCCTTCGGATCGATGGTGGCCACGGCCGATGGCGGGGCCGTCTATTTCGGTGGCATCGACCAGTCCACGTCGACCCCGTCCAACTCGACCTGGATCTGGGACGGCTCCACATGGAACGAGCAGACGCCGAGCGTGGCGCCGGGGCCTCGGGTCGGTGCGTCGATGGCGGTCGGGCCGGACGGCCACGTGGTGCTCTTCGGCGGACTGAACACGACCACGGGTACCCTCTACGACGACACGTGGATGTGGGATGGTTCCACGTGGCACGACCTGTCGCTGTCGGCCGCGCCAGGAGGACGCGAACTCGCATCCATGGTGACCATGGCCGACGGTACGATCCTGATGTATGGCGGTACCGATGCTGACCTCACCACGCCGATGGGTGACGCCTGGATCTTCGACGGCACGGGCTGGACACAGGATCTCTCGCCGGACGTTCCCCCCGCCCGGGCTGGGGCGTCGATGGTGACCCGGAACGGTGGATCGGTCATGTTGTTCGGCGGGTTCGATGTCGTCGCCGGTGTTCCCTTGAACGACATCTGGATTCGCCAGTAGCTGGCGAGAGTCCGCCGAGCGAGTGATCACCGACCCTTCTCCTCACGCCGCGTTCATCGCCGGGCTGCCCAAGGTCGAATTGCACGTGCACCACGTCGGCTCGGCGTCGCCCCAGATCGTCGCCGAGCTCGCCGAACGCCATCCCGGTGCCGTGCCCAGCGACACCGACGAATTGGCCGATTTCTTCACGTTCACCGATTTCGACGACTTCATCGAGCGTTATCTGGCCGTGGCGAACCTCATCACGACCCCTGAGGACGTGCAGTTGTTGACCTACGGCGTCGCGACCGAGATGGCCGCCCAACAGATCCGCTACGCGGAGCTGACCGCCACGCCCTACACGTCGGTGCTCGCCGGCATCCCGATCGAGGCGTTCGTCGAGGCGATCGAGGACGGCCGTACCGCCGCGGAACGTGACCACGGCATCGAGATCAAGTGGATCTTCGACATCCCCGGAGAGGTCGTGCCCAACGCGTCCGCCGAGACGGCTCGACTCGCTGTCGACCATGGCCCCGACTCACTGATCGGCTTCGGTCTGGGCGGACCCGAGGTGGGGACGACCCGCCCCCGCCACAAAGATGCATTCGATCGGGCACGCGCCGCTGGGCTGCACAGCGTCCCTCACGCCGGGGAGACCACCGGTCCCCAGACGATCTGGGACGCCCTCGACGCCCTGGGCGCCGAACGCATCGGCCACGGCACCTCCGCCGTGCAGGACCCGGCGCTGCTCAGCCATCTCGCCGAGCGTCGGATTCCCCTCGAAGTGTGTCCCACGTCGAACATTGCCACCCGCTGTGTCGCCTCCTACGAGATGCACCCGCTGCGCGCCCTGGTCGACGCCGGCGTGCACGTCACGATCAACAGCGACGACCCGCACTTCTTTGCGACCACGCTCTGTCGTGAGTACGAGATCGCGGCGGCGTTGTTGGATCTCGACGAGGCGGGGATCGCCCAACTCGCCCGTGACGCGGTGGAGGCATCGTTTCTGCCGGCGGGCCGCCGGACGTCCCTCGTCGCGGAGATCGACGCCTACCTCGCGACCTTCCTTGCGGGCGTCGACTGAGTCAGTCGGGAGTGTGGGCCGACACGATCCAGGTGCCCATGTCGAGACGCAACGTGTCACCGCTGCGGTTGGGTCCGAGTGCCGCTGCCAGCGCGTCGAGGGCCGCCGACCGGGTGGCGTCGTCCGCGCGGGTGAACGGGGGGCTGGTCAACGGATTCTGTAGGAGCATGCGTCCGGCTACGGCGCGGAGATCGGCCGCATCGGAGAGCACGATGTGATCGGGACCGGCCTCGACGGTGACGTCGACGAAACCGGCGTCGACGAGCCGCGCGGTCGTGTCGGTGGCGTCCGCCAACGAGAACGGTCCCGGGAGCGACGGATCGGGAACGGGAAGCTGCAGGATCTCGGCAGCCGCGAGCACCGGGATCACCA
>DASSYG010000262.1:0-5531 GCA_035703405.1 Acidimicrobiales bacterium
ATGACGAACCTCGCTGATCGTTTCGCGCCCTCGTCTCCCAGCATAGGACGTGACCTCGATCACAGCTCGAGGTCGGCCGGGTGACGCGGCGGTCGGTCACTGCGCGCGGCGCCGCACACGCGTGATCACGAGCGCGACGCCGCCGAGAACAACGACGATCACGGGGATTCCCCAGATCATCCATGACGCGCCCGATCCGTCGGCATCGGCGGCGCTCCTTACAGCATTGCGTCCCGACACCGATCGAACCGACTGGGTTGACGTGGCGGGCGCGACCGTCGTGGAGGTGGTCGTGGTCGGGGGCACCGTGGTCGTGGTCGTCGTCGTCGTCGAGGTCGTCGTGGGCGGTGGCGCGGCCACGAGACGCACCAGTCCGGCCACCCACGCGGCCATCTCGGCCGACCCCTGACCGGTCAGATGCAGTCCGTCTGCACCGACCGCTCCGGGGCGCAGGGCCGCATTCCAGTCGCCGACGACGGCGTTGGGATGGCGCGCCACCTGATCGCGGATGATCGCATTGGTCTGCGCGTAATAGGGACGGGCCTCGTGGACCGTCAACCACACCACGTGCGGTACCGGGGCGAGGGCGTCGAGCAAGGCCGCGACCCGAGGTGCGAACACGCCCGGCGTCCCCCCGTCGTTCGCACCGAGCGCGACCACCACGACGGAGAAGTCCGTCCCATGGCTCGCCAGCACGTCGAGCCCCGCAGCGGTCGAACGGGACACGTCCGCGTCGAACACGACATCCCAGTCGGGAAGGTTCACCGCGATGTTCCCGTGGGTACCCAGGATGATGCTGTCGCCGATGACCAACAGGCGCGGACGGCCGGGCTCGCGGACGGCGGCATCGGCCTGGGGAGGGACGATCACGCAGAGCACGAGCAGCCAGAGGATTGCGGTCGCGACCGACGAGGCCAGACCACGCCCCGGGTGCGACGAGTCGCTCGGACAAAAGGGCATCGGACCATTCCAACACGGGTGAGTGACCGATCGGCGTTCTCGGGCCGCGAAAGGAGCACCGATTACACTCGAGCGGATGACCGTGGGGAACGCACCGTTCAGGCGCTGAGCGACCGAGCCACAAGGCGACGTCGACCGGTGAATCCGTTCTCAGTTCGCCATGCCCACCCCGGCGAACCACACGACGCATCCCGGAATGACGTGACCGATCCCCGCTCCCCGTCACCGCGTCCCGCCCGGGCGATGCCGACTCGCGACGCACCATGATCCCGATCCTGATGCTGCATCTTGTCGCGGGAACAGCTCTGTTGGTCGCGGGTGAACGCCCTGGACGCCGTGGTTTCGCCGTCGGTGCGGTCGTGTCGTTCGCGACGCTCATCTGGGGTCTGTTCATGCTGCCCTCGGTCCGCGCGGGACACATCGCGACGTCAACGCTCCAATGGGTGCCGGGACTCGATCTGAACTTCGACTTCGCGCTCGACGCGATGAGTCTCACGATGGTCCTCATCGTCGGCGCGGTGGGCACGCTGGTGTTCGTCTACGCAGGCCGCTACTACGACCCTTCGTCTCACGGGCTTCCCTGGCACGCCGGGCTGCTGGTGCTGTTCGCCGGCTCGATGGTCGGGCTCGTCACTGCCGACAACGTCTACGTGCTGTACGTGTCCTGGGAAGGCACGACGATCACGTCGTACTTCCTGATCGGCCACAACCACGAACAGGCACGGGCACGGGCAGCGGCACTCCAGGCGCTGCTCACAACCGCCGCCGGCGGCTTCGCGATGCTCGGCGGTCTGGTCCTGCTCGCCCGCGCCGCCGGCACCACCAGCCTGCACGCCATCGTGTCGTCGCCCCTTCCCGAGAACACCAGCACCGCGGTTGCACTCGCGTTGATCCTCCTCGGGGCGTTCACGAAGTCGGCGCAGTATCCGTTCCATGCGTGGCTTCCCGGGGCGATGGAGGCGCCGACCCCGGTGAGCGCGTTCCTGCACTCCGCGACGATGGTCACCGCCGGGGTGTACCTGATCGCCCGTTTCGCCCCGTTGTACCCGCTCGCCCCGTTCTGGCGGCCGGCGGTGCTGATCGTGGGCCTGGCCTCGATGGTGTTCGGCGGCCTGCGCGCCCTGCGCCAGGTCGACCTGAAGCTGCTGCTGGCCCACGGGACGGTCAGCCAACTCGGGTTCATGATCGTGTTGTTCGGGGTAGGCACCCCCGAGGCGACGCGTGCGGGATGGATGCTCCTGATCGCCCACGCGGCGTTCAAGGGCGCTCTGTTCATGGTCGTGGGGATCGTCGACCACACCACGGGTACCCGTCGGATCGGGGAGGTTCCTCGATTCGGGGCGTCCTGGCGCGGTGTGAAGATCACGACGGCGCTGGCGTTGGCGTCGATGGCGGGCGTTCCTTTGATCGCGGGATTCGCCGCGAAGGAGACCGCGTTCGGCGCGTTCGCTCGTGACGGTTTCGACGGTCACTTCCTGGTCCTCGCGGGGATCGTCGCCGGATCGGCCCTCACCGTCACCTATGCGTTCCGATTCTGGTTCGGCCTGTTCGGTCGTTCGCGGGCCGGCCGACCTGTCACCGTCGACGCTCCCGGCTCGCCGGGCGCCCTCTTCGTGGCGCCGCCGGCGGTCCTCGCGGTCGCCGGGGTGGTGCTCGGGCTGGGATCGAAGTCGCTCGACTCACTTGCCGGAGTGGCCGGTAGCGAGTTGGGTCTGGGGCGTTCAGCGCTGCACCTGGCGCCCTGGCACGGATTCGATCTGCCGTTGGCGTTGTCGCTGTTCACCTTGGCCGCCGGACTGGCGCTCGCCGCGGGGCGTCGCCAGATCCAGCCGATCCTGGCACGGGGAGCCGTCATCCCAACCGGAGATCAGGCCTATCTCGCGATCCTGCGCGCCCTGGCCGCGATCGCCCGCCGCGTCACCGGCGCCGTGCAGAACGGTTCGCTTCCGGTGTACTCGGGCGTCATCCTCGCCACGGTGCTTGCCGCGCCGGGGATCGCGCTGCTCACCCAGGCCGAGTGGCCGGGGTGGCCACGCTTCGGTTCGCCGGGTGAGGTCGCCCTGTTGGCGTTGCTGTGTTCCGCCGCAACCGGCGCCGCGCTGGTCCGTCGACGTTTCAGCGCCGCCGTGCTGCTCAGCATCGTCGGCTACGCCATGGCCGGGCTGTTCCTGCTCTCGGGAGCGCCCGACCTCGCGCTCACCCAGGCGACCATCGAAACCCTGTCGACAGTCGTGTTCGTGCTGGTCCTGCGACGGCTTCCGAAAAGGTTCGATCGCGACGACAGCCCTCGGAGACGCACCCTTCGCCTGCTGGTCTCCGTGCTCGTCGCCAGCATCGTGTTCGGCTTCGCGTTGGTCGCCCAGGGCGCCCTGACACTGCCACCGATCTCGGGCGAAATGGTCGAACGAGCCGTTCCCGATGGGCACGGGCACAACGTCGTGAACGTGATCCTCGTGGACTTCCGCGGCCTCGACACGCTGTTGGAGATCACCGTGCTCGCCGCGGCTGCGGTGGGAGCCGTGGCGCTCGCGCGGGCCGGTCGGCTCCGTCCACCCCGCCGCGATGACCCCGATGTCACCGCAGCCGCCGAGGTCGACCGGCAACGACGCATCGTGTTCGTCGACGGAACGGTCCACATCATCTTCCCGGCAATTCTGATGATGTCGCTGTGGCTGTTGTTCGCCGGGCACAACCAACCAGGTGGCGGGTTCGTCGGTGGGTTGCTCGCGGGGTCGGCGATCGGGCTGCGCTATGTGGCCGGCGGGGCATCCGCGGTGCGCGATCAGTCGCGTTTCAAGGCGTGGACGGTCCTCGGCGTGGGCGTCTTCCTGGCCGCGATCACCGCGACGTTGCCCCTCGCGTTCGGAGGTTCGGTCCTCGAGGTGGCGTCCGCGGTGTTGCACCCACCGCTGCTCGGCGAGATCTCGGTGAGTTCGGCGCTGGTGTTCGATCTCGGGGTGTACCTGACCGTCGTGGGAACGGTGATGATGGCCTTCGAGGCCTTCGGCGACGACGCCCCGGAGGCCGCGTCGTGACCATCGCGCTCGACGCCTGCGCCGCGGTCCTGTTCGGGCTGGGCACGTACCTGGTCTTGCAACGCAAGCTCAGCCGCATCATCATCGGCCTGGGCCTGCTCACCCACGGCGCCAACGTGTTGCTCATCGCCTCGGGGCGACGCGGCTTCCCGCCGATCGTGGGTTCTGACACCGGAACCATGAGCGATCCGTTGCCCCAGGCGCTGGTGTTGACCGCGATCGTGATCTCGTTCGCGGTCACCATGTTCCTGCTTTCACTCGCCTACCGGAGCTGGCAGCTCACCAACGACGACGAGGTCGCGGACGACGTCGCGGACCGGATGATCTCGCGTGACACCAGTCCCGGTGAGGACGTCGCCGACCAAGAGGAATCGATGCCCGAACCGGTCGAGGTCGAGGTCGAGGAACTGTGAGTCGCCTCGTCGCCCTCCCGCTCCTGCTGCCCCTGGTCGGGGCGGCGGTCGCGATCCTGACCGGCCGGTCGCGCACGGTGCAACGCGTGGTGTCGCTGACCGTGCTCACCCTGACGCTGGCGTGTTCGGTGCTGTTGCTCATCGAAGTCGACCGGAGCGGCACCCTTGTCGCACACGGGGGAGGCTGGGCGGCGCCGATGGGCATCGCGCTGGTGGCCGACCGGTTCTCCGCGGTGATGTTGGTCGTCGCGACCGCGGTGTTGTTGGCGGTCGCCGTGTTCGCCATCGGCGAACCCGGTACCGAACGCAACCATGTGGCCTTCCAGTCGGTGTACCTCATTCTCGCGGCGGGCGTGTCGGGCGCGTTTCTCACCGGCGACCTGTTCAACCTGTTCGTGTCCTTCGAGCTGATGCTCACCGCGAGCTATGTGTTGATCACCCTGGGGGGACGTCGAGCCCAGGTGCGTTCGGGCATGACCTACATCGTGATCTCGCTGCTCGCGTCGACCCTGTTCGTGACCGCGTTGGCATTGCTGTACGCGGCGACCGGCACGTTGAACATGGCGGATCTGTCGGTGAAGATGGCAACGGTCCCACCCGGTCTGCGTCAGGCTTTCGCGTTGTTGTTGCTCGGCGTGTTCGGGATCAAGGCCGCGATCTTCCCGCTCTTCTTCTGGTTGCCCGACAGCTACCCGATCGCGCCATCGCCGATCACGGCCATCTTCGCGGGGTTGCTCACCAAGGTCGGCCTCTATGCGATCGTGCGGACCCAACTGCTGCTGTTCGCACCGGACATGCCCACCGACGTGTTGCTGTGGGTCGCGGGGCTGACGATGGTTGTCGGCGTGCTCGGCGCGATCGCCCAGGACGACCTCAAACGCATCTTGAGTTTCACGATCGTCTCTCAGATCGGGTTCATGATCATGGGGTTGAGCTTCGGTACCGTCGCCGGCATCGCGGCACTCGTGTACTCGATGGTGCACCACGTCGTGGTCACCACGGCACTGTTCTGTGCGGGTGGCCTGGTCGAGTACGCCGGTGGATCGAGCCAGCTGAAGCGGATCGGGGCGATGCTGCGCACCGCACCGCTCGTCGCGTTGCTGTTCCTGTTGCCGGCGTTGAG
>DASSYG010000283.1:0-6973 GCA_035703405.1 Acidimicrobiales bacterium
TGGGCATGGCGTGGCTTTCACCGAGCCCCTCCACGTAGACCACGGCCTGACCACCCTGGATATCGACGGTGACCGGTGACGTGGTCTGTCGGTGTCGGGCGTCGACGACCACCTCGTGGGTGGGCGGCACGGCTGCATCCACCGGACCCACAGGAGGTGTCGGGGGAGGAGGAGGGACATGGCCACCGCTCATGGGAACCATCCTAACGCGACCGAACAGTTCGGCCCGCGCGGCATCGGTGATCCCGAACGGCTGCGATCGTCATCGTCGAACCGGGCGCAGGGCGCCGAATGTGCGTGGTACGGTGCGGCCGGCCCGGCACCCTGCCAGAAATCGGCGTCGGGGGCCGGCAGAGCCGTCCAAGTGAGGGGGAAGACCATGGGTGATTTTCGACCGCCGCCGTTCGACCGCGCGGGAGGGGGCGCCACCGCGCCGCAACGCACCAACGTGCTGCCGTGGGTGATTGCCGCGCTCGCGCTCGTCGTCGTGGCGGGAGTGGTGGTGTTCACCCTGACGAGCGGGTCGAAGACACACTCGCTGACGGGCACGGTCGCGCTCGTCGCGCCCGGAGACATCTCCGGCGAGAACGCGTCATGCAAAGGCACGAACGAGTTCGCCGAGTTCGGTCCGGGGATGGAAGTGACCGTCACCGACGGCGACGGCGCCGTCATCGGGGAAGGGACGACGACGAACCAGTCGTCGGACGATGCCTCCGACGAAGCTGCCGGCGTGCGCTGCGTGGTCGACTTCCAAGTCGACGTCGACGACGCCGCGCAGTATCAGATAGATGTCGGCGAGATGGCCACGCAGTCGTTCGATCGCTCCGATCTCGAAGCGGACGATTGGCACATCGTGCTCAACCTGGGTTGAGCGGCCGCCACGCGGGGTCAGCTCGTCTCGGTGCCGTCGGTGCGCTGCATCGTCGCCTCGAACAGGCCGGCATAGGAGAACACGAGTGCCGCGCCAGCACGCCATCGACGTACCACCACGTCGGGCATCGCCTCGGGTCTGAGCACCAGCATCTCGTCTTCGAAGTTCGCCGTCACGTGGATCGGGGTGACATGATCGGCGGCCATCACGTCGTGGACCCCGTGCTCGAGCACGCCGTCGGCGCGAAAATCGTGCACGACCCCGCCACCGGTGATGACGATGCGGTCGGCGGCCTGTTCGATGCGTTCGGTGTGCTGCCAGGCCGGATGGTCTGCCGGCGCGGGACGACCGTCGACCTCGAGGGCCGTCACTTCCCAGACGCCGCGGAGATCGGGGGCGCCGTCGACGAGGGGGTCGCCGCATCCGGCCAGGATCGGCTCGGGCATCGCTCCCACGTAGCCGCCGGTTGGCGTGTACGCGACGGGTACGTCGGCTTCGCTGCGGACGGTATCGCTCACGGCTCGATCTCGTTCACCGTGAACAGCCACTGGCTCTCGAGCCCGGCTTCGCGGTGCTTGCCGATCGTGGCGGCGATCTCGGGATCACCGGCGAGTTCGATGTAGGCGGCGCGCGAGGGATAGCGCATGATGCCGACGAAGGCGAAGCCCTCGCCGCCCTCGCCGATGAGTTGGGAATCGATCGTGCCGGCCAACACGAAGCTGGCCCCGTGGCGTTCGACGAACTTCTTCATCTCCTGGGAGTACTGCAGAGTCGCCTCGGCGCCGGTGAGATGTTCCAGAGGTGGGTCGGCACGATCTTTGAATCGCAGCAAGTTGATCATCGTCACCGGACCGTCGTCGGGGGCATCGAGGAACGCTTGGAGTTGTTCGTGGGTGGGGTAGATCGCCATGGATCGCCTTTCGGCCTGTGAGCAAGGGTGCCGGAAAAAGGTGGGCGGCGCTAGGTCTCTGATTCTTCGAGCGCCCGCTGGCGTGCATCGGCCCGCAGCGACAGCGCGATCGTCACGACGAGGGTGCCGATGATGATCCCGAGCGACAGCGCGATCGGGATGTGGAAGTCCTCGCTGGGGAACGAGAACGCGTCGGCGGTGAACGTCAGGATCAACTTGACGCCGACGAATGCGAGGATCAGGGCGAGGCCGTAGTGCAGGTAGCGGAACCGGTCCTGCATGCCGCCGACGAGGAAGTACAGCGCACGTAGGCCCAGCATGGCGAACGTCACCGCGCTGAACACGATGAACACGTCGGTGGTCACGCCGAAGATCGCCGGAATCGAATCGATGGCGAAGATGATGTCGGTCGCCTCGACCATGATCAGCACCGCGAACAGCGGCGTTGCCAGGCGCTTGCCGTTCTTGCGGGTGAACAGGCGTTGTCCGTCGAGTGCGTCGGTAGAGGGCACGACGCGGCGAACGAGTCGCAGCGTCACGCTCTTGTCGGGGTCCACCTGGGTCTCCCCCTGGAAACCGAGCTTGTAGGCGGTGTAGAGCAGGATCACCCCGAACACCACAAGGGTCACGGTGAACGCATCGAGCAACGCGACCCCCGCGAAGATGAACGCGGCACGCAGAGCGATCGCGCCGAACACTCCCCAGAACAGCACCCGGAACTGGTACTTCGCAGGCACCGCGAAATACGAGAAGATCACCGCCCAGACGAAGACGTTGTCGACCGAAAGGCTCTTCTCGATCAGGAACGCGCCGAGGTACTCACCCGCCGCGGCGCCGCCCTGTCCCGGTTCGGCCAGCCAGGCCACGACCCCGGTGAACGCGAATCCGATCGAGATCCAAACCGCTGATTCGACAGCGGCTTCTTTCAGCGAGATCTCGTGCGGGACACGGTGCACCACCAGCACGTCGATCAGCAGCAGCGCGATCACGAACGCGACGAGCGCGACCCAGTGCCACGGTTCGACCGACAGGCTGACGTGATCGGCGGTCTGCGCGGCGGCCAGTGTCATCGATGGCATCGGGGGCCGGGCCCTTCGGGGTCGAGGCGGTGCCCGTCACCGACAGGCTCGTGCACGTGAGTTTATCTTGGTCGTGTGAGTTGTCGTGGGGTCGACTCGGCTCGGCGACCGGATGAGACGCCGCGGTCGAAGGCCCCTCAGTCGAGCTTGCCGAGCGCGTCCTTGGCCTTGTCGGCTGCCTTGTCGATCTTGTCGGTGTGCTTCCCACCGGTCTTGTCGTCGACGAAGTCGGCTCCCTTGTCGATGCCGTCGGAGATCTGCTCCGCGTGGTCGCCGGCCAGCTTCTTCGCGTCGTCTGCCTTGTCCTTGAACTTGTCCAACAGTCCCATGTCAGGCTCCTCGGTGATGCGTGAACCACGCCCGGGTCGGCGTGGGCCTTTCAGACTATCTGTTGTGGCCCGTGCCGATGCCCGGCCTGATTCAGTGGGGCTCGACCGAGGTCGGCCAGTAGTAGTCGGGTCCCAGGTCACGGGCACCGAAGATCGCCTGTCCGACCCGCACTGTGGTGGCGCCGTGCTCGATCGCGAGTTCGAAATCGCCGGACATGCCCATCGACAACTCCGCGAACCGCTCTGGGTCGGAGGCGTCCTGACGCAGCCGCTCACGCAGGTCGACCATCGTGGTGAAACAGCGGACGACGAGGTCGCGGTCCTGGGAGAACACCGCCAGGGTCATCAATCCCCGCACCCGGAGCGTGTCGAGCGAGCGGATCTCATCGGCGAAGCCGGGCACGTCGTCGGGTTCGAGACCGTACTTGGATGCCTCACCTGACGAGTTCACCTGGATGAACACGTCGATCGACGCACCGAGGGTCTGCAGGCGACGGTCGAGTTTGCCGGCCAGGCTCAGCCGGTCGAGCGACTGCAACTCGACCGCGTACCCAGCCACCTGGTTGACCTTGTTGGACTGCAGATGCCCGATCATCGCCCACGACAGCCCCAGATCGTCGAACAATTCCCGCTTGCCGCGGGCCTCCTGGGCCTTGTTCTCACCGACCAGGCCGACGCCGGTCTCGGCCAACCAACCGACCGCTTCGTCGCCCATGGTCTTGGTGACCGGCAGCAGGCGGATCTGGGCTGGGTCGCGGTCGACCCGTCGCGCCGCCGCAGTGATGCGGGCTTGCACGTCGGCGAGGTTGGCCTCGAGCTCGGCTTTGCTCGCACAGGTGGGAAAGCGGGCTGCACCCTCGGGTACCGCGGTGTGGTTCGTCGACCCGGGTGTGTCTCTGCTCATCGACGTCACCCTAGGAGGATGCGCCGCAGCCGGCCCGTCACCCACGATGACGCACCGGTTCAGCCGAGGAGCCGGACCGAGATGAGGTGTGCGTCGAGTGGCACCTCGGCGTGGCCGTCGGTCACCCGCAAGACAGCGAGGTCACGTTCGTTGCTGTCACAACGTGAGGCACCGGTGACCGGGTGATCGGCGCCGAAGCCGAGCCGCAAGGTCTGGACGGGACGGGTGACCTCCCAGTTCCGCAGCCTGACGATGATGCCCTCACCCCGATCGGCCGGCTTCACGCTGAGCACGTCGCGGTCGGGGTCGTCGATCGTGACCGGCCACGTCGGTGGCACCCGCCCGGCCGCGCGGTCGGCAAGGTCCTGCAATTGCCGCCCGGTCCGATGGAACTGCTCGGTGCGGGCGTGCCAACCGAATGCCAGGTGCGCGGTCTGTATGCCCCGCTCGTGTCCCATCGCCGGACCCAACAGCGGCACCACGCCCCACGCCAACTCGCGTGGGGCGGTGCGGGCGACGACCGTTTCGGTGGTGCCGTTGGGCCACGCGTGCACGGCGGTGGGCACGGCCGTGGCGATCGCCGGCGACGGCGCTGCCGCGGTGGTTCCGGTGCCAGGCGCGCCCGTGTCGACCGGTGAGACGACCGCCCAGGAATGCAGCGGCCAGAACGTCGGTTCGAAACGCTTGTGCAGTGCTCGGGTCACCACGCCGCCGGGCTGGTGCATCTCGAGTCCGGCGATGGGTGCGGTTCCCCGCCAGCTCAATGTCACGGTTCGCCGTCGGCGCGGGGTGATGGAAGCGGCGACGACGACACTCGGCGCATCGTCGGGGAAGTCGACGACGAGCTGCGCGGGGCGTCGCTCGAGCACGGCGTCGATGACGACCCGGACGCCCGCAGCGTCACGGGTCGCAGTGACGGCGGCGGGATGATCGGCGGTCGCATCGACGGGTTGCCACCGGCCCCCGGGGAACTCGAAGCCCATCCGCCACAACCCGCCCCGCTCGGCGATCGCCACACACGACAGTGACCGGGGACCCACCCGTTCGTTGCCGGCTGCGTCGACGAGAGACAGCAAGGTGCCGCCGTGGGCCTCGTCGAAGATCGCGGTGAAATGCGCGGTGGCGACCGTGACGCGATCACCGTCGCGCCGACCCGCCGGAGTCGTCGGGCCGGTCGACGATTCGGTGTCTGGACTGTCGGCGTCGCGGCCGAGCGCGGCGTCGAGCTGGGTGGCGGCGCGCCTCAACCACGGCCATTGTTCGCGCCGGACGGTCCGGTCCGGCGAAGTACCGGTGACGAGGTCGTGATGGTTCGCCGCCGCCACGATCCAACGGGCCTCGTCGCAACGGTCCCGTGGGGCCACGCTCGGGTTCGACTCGTCGGCACGCGCCCCGTCGAGCCGGTACGCCGCCCGACGCGCGTCGAGGTCGACCAGATCGCGTCCCAGATCTCGCACCGCTCGCTTGAGCGCCGGTCGGGTCGCGTAGAACCCACTCCAATACGGGTTGGGGTCCAACTCGATCGTCGGAAGCGTGTCACGGTGCGTCGCCACCAGGTCGAAATAGTCATCCTGGGCCGCGTTGACCAGCCACGCCCCGGTGCGTTCGTAGCCCGCGGCGTTCCACTCGTCGATCAGCTCGGTGAGACGGGTGACCGGCCGGGAGAAGTCGAAGCCGATCGTCAACAACCGGTAGGGCGTGCGCGCCAGGGGCCGGAGCTCGGCGAGAAACCCTTCGATGCGCGCCGCCACCTTGTCGGGATGCCGGGACGGCCAGGCCAGCGGTAGCCCCATCAACCGGCTGAAACCGCCGTGGCCGATCATGTCGCCGTGGCCGTAGCCGAACGCGTGCCAGTGGGTGAGCACCTCGGCACCGTCGGGTGCCCGCCAGACGAAATCAGCCGTGCCCGCTTCGACGAGCTGGGCCGCAGAGGTGCCGGGCCAGGGGAAGTGATCGGCCGCTTCGAGCTCGGCGCCGGGGAACCGCATGCCGTCGATCCGACAGATCCCCGCATGGTCGATGCCGGCCGCGGCGAGCACGGCAGGCACCCCGGGGGAGTGGCCGAAACTGTCGGGGAGGTACAACATGCGCGGTTCGACGGTGATGCCCGCAGCACGCAACCACTCCGAACCCTCGAGCAGGTCGCGGAGCAACGATTCGTCTTCGGGAAGCAGCGTGTCGGGCGTGGTGACGCCGCTGCCGGTGAAGCAGAGACGGCCTTCGTTCGCCAACCGGACGAACTGGTCGTGCCGTTCAGGTCGGGCGCGCAGGTACGCGTCGGGGAAGAACGCGCACTCCGCGCTGTAGACGCGGCGGGGTTCGGCATCGAGCGCGTCGAGTGCCCGGTCGAGGGTGGGCGCGACCATGAGGCGCAGATACTCGGTGGACGTCAACAACCAGTCCGGATCCCAGTGGGTCGACTCGCAGATGACGACGACCTCGGCCGCGTGCGTCGGAACGCCAAGTCGTTCCCGGATGGCAGCCTCGTCGGTCATCGTCCCATCTTCGCGGGTCGACGTGGCTCCCGCGGGGCCGACCGTCGAGCGAGTCGTCGGTCCACCACGCCGACGACGCGGCGGGTGGCGAACGTTGTGGTTCATGCTGTCTGGTCGGAAACCGTTTGCAGCGAGTCGAGGAACGAACGGACGTCGCGGCGGGATCTCAACCTGATGAAGCGCAGCTGCGCGAACGCCGGGTCGCTCATCGCTCGGCGGTACTTGTCACGATTGTGGTTTCGGGACGTCCATGCCCAGGCGATGATCGAGCGGTGCGGGTCGCACCGGATGACGTTGCGCAGCGACTCGCGGTTGCCGTTCCAGAGTTCTCGGCGGCCGATGGTGCGTCGTAACGTCCGGGTGATGACCTGGTACATGATCACCC
>DASSYG010000040.1:0-3295 GCA_035703405.1 Acidimicrobiales bacterium
ACGTCCCGCGTACCCGGCGAATCATCCCCTGTCGTTCCACCAACCGCCCCGACCGACGACGGCACCACCACCCCAGCCAACAACCCCACACACAGCAACACCGACCCGACCCGAATCCCCACTCGCTTCATGCCCAAACACTCCTCGTGAACCGATGGACCCCGATTCTTGGACGGTACACCTCACAACACGACATATCAAGAGTGAGTGAGGAAATGAGCAGCCCTACCATCCTGACGCTCCGCGTTCCGGCCACGTCTGCAGCCTGCTGGACGACCACATCCTGGATGGGAGACGGGTGGTTCACCCTTGCAATCTGCGCAGGCAGCACCGACCCCACCACGATCAACATCACAAGTACCACAATCCCGACCGGTAGCACTTCATCAACCGCTACTCCCCTGAATCGACACGCCCGACTACGACACTCACACAACGAGATTCATGCGCCAAGCATCGTACTCCGATGATCAGTACGTCGACCCTGTCCCAGACCCGGAAGACACCTCGCCGAACAGGACAAGCGCGCCTGGCACCCCATCGCCTGCTGCGGACCGCCGTGCTCGGCTCGTATGACCCCGGCTGGCCGACCACTTCTCATGAACTTGGAGCGCGACGTGCCCGCGAGCACCTTGCGTCGCAGTGTGATCAAGTCGTTGCCGTCTTGTGCACGGATGGCAATGGCGGCGCATCCTCCGCATCGCACCGGTCGGCGTGGAACCCTTCGCGTCCGCGCCAGACTGGAACGATGACGACCATTGCGAATTTTTCGGCGACGACGATCACCGGCGACGACCAACCCCTCGCCGACTACGACGGCAAGGTGCTGCTGGTGGTGAACACCGCTTCGAAGTGCGGGTTCACCCCGCAGTACGCCGGCCTCCAGAAGCTCCACGAAGACCTCGGCAGCGACGCCTTCGAGGTGCTCGGGTTTCCCTGCGACCAGTTCGCGCATCAGGAGCCCGGCGACAACGACGAGATCGCCGAGTTCTGTGACACGACCTACCACGTCACCTTTCCGATGTTCGCCAAGATCGACGTGAACGGCTCCGACGCCCACCCTTTGTACGCGTGGCTGCGTTCCCAGAAGAGCGGCGTGCTCGCCAATCGGATCAAATGGAACTTCACCAAGTTCCTCATCGGCCGTGACGGCAAGGTGATCCGCCGTTACGGCCCGGCGACCAAGCCCGAGAAGATCACCGGCTACATCGAGTCCGCGATCGACGCCGGCTAGGAAGCGCCTAACGTGCCGCAGATGACACGACGGTCGACTCTGGTGGCCATCGCCGCGCTCCTCTCACTCATCGTGGCGATCGGCCTGCTCCCCGCCGCCACCAGGTCACCCCCCGTCGCCGCCGCGGCCGATGCGTCGATCGAGTTGCGGCCCCTGCAGACCTCGGCGGATCGACAGATCATGGATGACACCGGGCGCCAGATGCTCCTGCGCGGCGCGAACGTGAACTCGCTCGGCCAGTACTGGCAAGGCGTCCCGGGGCTCGCGCCCACCCTGGCGGTGACCGACGCCGACTGGGACACCATGGCCGCGCACGGATTCTCGGTGATCCGGTTGATCGTCACCTGGTCGCGCGTCGAGCCGACCCGCGGCAACATCGACGAGGCCTATCTCGACGAGGTCGAAACCTACGTCGACGCCGCCGCGGCCCACGGCATCTACACCGTGATCGACATGCACCAGGATGCCTACACCGACGAGATCGCCACGACCGATCCTTCGACCTGCCCCGCGGGCACCACCCCGGCGAAAGGGTGGGACGGCGCTCCGGCATGGGCAACGATCACCGACGGCCTGTCGACGTGTCTGACAGCGGGCGATCGCAACTCCTCCCCCGCGGTCACCCGGGCGTGGAACCATTTCTATGACAACACCGATGGCACCCGTGACGCCCTCGCCGACGCCTGGGGTGCCGTCGCGGCACGGTTCGCCGGACGACCCGAGGTCGCGGGCTATGACCTGTTGAACGAACCCGAGGTGTCGCGCCCGGCCGCCGAACTCACCCCGCTGTACGAGGCGTTCATCCACGACGCGGTCACGGCGATCCGTAATGCCGAGCACACCGCCGGTGCCGGATTCGACCACATCGTGTTCGTCGAACCGGGCATTCCGGCGGCGGACCTGAGCCGGGGGATCATGATCCCCGACCCGACCCGGATCGGCCTGGGCACCACGAACGTCGTCGCCGCCCCACACAACTACGCCGAATCGATCACCGATTTTCTGACGATCGAAGCAATGAGCGACCTGTTCGACTCGGTCGCCGAAGGGATGGGCGTGCCCGTGTGGATCGGCGAATACGGCTTCTGGAACACCTCGCCCGACACACTGGCGAAGGTCCGTCGCTACGCCGCGAACGAAGACGCAAAGATCCAGGGAGGCGCCTGGTGGCAATGGCGCCAGTCGTGCGGCGACCCGCACTCGGTGCAGTGGCAGAGCGACTCGGTGATCTCACCGGATGTCGTCGAGACCCACCTGAACCTCTTGCAGTGCCCGGACAACACCGACCTCGGCCCCAACGACGCGTTCCTCGACGTGCTGGGACGCGCCTATCCCCGTGCCACCCCTGGACGGGTCACGAGCCTGCACAGCGACCCCGACACCGGGGAGTTCTCCGTCGTTGCCCATGCCGAACAGTCCGCGGTCGGCCAAGAGCTGGTCGTGTGGACGCCGACCCCGAACGACCCCGACCATCACGTCACGACGCAGGGTCTGAGCGGCGTGCATGAAACGGTCGTCCCCGGTGGCCGGATCATCACTGCCCGGGTGGACGACATCGGCGACTACGCCCTGGTTATCAGTCCTGCTCCGCCGACGTCGTCGACGACCACGACCACTACGACCCGCCCCGACCCGACGAGTTCGACCACGACGTCGCCGGACTCGACGACGGTGCCGCCGAATCCTCCGATCACGACTCCGTCGACGTCGACGACCACCCCGCCCGGTTCGACCTCGACCCCGGCGACGTCGACCCCGACGCCATCGACCCCGGCGCCGACGACGCAGCATCCCTCGACCACGACCACGACCGGACCACCACCGACCGTCGGCGCGCTCACGCGTCCGGCCACCCCGGTCGCGGCCCGACCCGCGTATGCGGGCTGAACCCGACCCGAACGATCGATCGTCTACAGGTCGACTTCGACCGAGCGGATCCAGTCGAACAATGGGATCGCCGCGAACTGCCCGGCCATGTGGCTCCCTACCGTGGCATAGGTGTGCCGGGCCACGTCATCGGGAATCGGCACCCCACCACCGGCGGCGAGCACCGCGAGTTCG
>DASSYG010000096.1:0-4279 GCA_035703405.1 Acidimicrobiales bacterium
GCGTGGCGATCACCGAGGACGCCGTCACCCGTGGCGTGTCGATGCTCGAAGCGGCCGAGCAGGTCCGGGCGGTCGGTGCCGAGCCGGTGCTGTTGGTGCCGGTGGTCGACCGGGGCGGCACCGTGACCGACATGGCCGCGGCGGTCGGCCTCGAAGTCCGTGCGCTCGTGACAGCTCCCGAACTCGGGTTCCCCTTCGAACGCGGGAGTTGATCAGCGCGGAAAGCGGCGCCTGATCCAATCGGCGAGGATCGGATCCACGACCCGTCGATGTCCGTCCGTTTCGGCAACGTCACCGGCGTCGATCAGCGAGTCGATGGCGTGCTGCGCGCTGCCCGAAGACAGCGCGAGGGTGTCGGCGATCGTGCCGAAGAGGGGATCACCGTGCGCGAGGAGGCGAAGTGTCGTCTGCTCGGAGGGTCTCAGGCCGCTGAAGATCGCTTCACAAGCCAGGTGGGTCTCGCGGCGGAGGAGTTCCAGCGCCGCGGTCCAGTGTTGGGGCGTCACCTGTTTGCCGATCGGCACGGTTCGCCACGCTGAGTCCGCCATCTGCATGGTGCGGTAGGGATGGCCCGCCGCGAAGTCGAACACGCGCCCGGGAAGGTCTCCTGCATCCCGGTCGGTCGATCGGAATCCGCCACGGATGATCTCGTCGACGGCCCCGGCGCTGAAGGGCCCGACCTCGACCAGGTCGGCCTGGGCGTAGAACGGCCGTGACCGTTCGGCGAACATCGCGCGCATGAGCGACGGTTGAGATCCGGCGAATACCAGGCCGATCTCCTGGAAATGGTGTTGAAATTTGGTGCGCAGCCGGCCTGCGGCGCCTTCGACCCGGTCGATCCCGGGGAATTCGTCGATCACGACGATGGTCGGAGCGGATTCACCTGCGGCGATCAGGGTCTCGAGGAGCGCGTCGAAGACCGCGTCGGCGTCGGGCCGATCCTGTTTGCGGCGAGTCAACTGCATACCGAGGAGGCCCAATTGCAGGTCGAACGACACGGCGACCGAATCCAGTGCCGACCGGATCGGACCGGTCGTTGCGGCGAGGCCGGCGTCGAAGCGTCGGGCGATGTCGGCGGTCGATGTCGCTTCGTACAGGTCAACCCAGATGATTCCGGCGCCTCCTTCTGCCAACTCGGCGGTTACTCGGCGCAGCAGGGAGGTCTTGCCGAATCGACGCGGACCCACGAGCGCGGTGACCCGTCGCGCGGTCAGACGGGCGACGATGTCCGCGGTGAGTTCGTCCCGGCCGGACACCTGGTCCGGCTCGAGTGGACCTTGATGGGGAAATGGCGACGGTTCGGCAATCACCCACCAGATACTAACAGGTAATCCTGTTAGAAATCAGCGGGTATGAGAGAAGGTGGTTCAATCGACGGGTTGGCTCGCCGGGCTGGTTCCCGCTCGCACGTGCGGGTCGTCACTCATCGCCGTCCCGTCGGCCATGAGCCCCGCGAGGCGAGACGCCAGTGCCATGATCGTCAGCGCCGGGTTCGCGGAGCCCTGGGTCGGGCAGACCGACCCGTCCGCGATGAACAGGTTCGGCACCGCCCACGACCGCTGATTGGCATCGACCACGCTGGTCATCGGCGAATTTCCCATGCGAGCACCGCCGATCAGATGCGCGTAGCGGTGGATCGTCAGGATGTCCTGGGCGCCGGCCGCGGTCAGGATGTCGGTGATCACCCGGGTCGAATACTCCATGTTGGCCTTGTCGTTGTCGCTCAGGCTGTAGTCCATCCGGGCGACGGGTATGCCGTAGCGGTCGGTCTCGTCCGCCAGGGTGACCCGGTTGTCGGGATGGGCCAGCAACTCGTTCAGCACGCCGACGGTGGCCCAGTGGTTGTAGTCGCGCATGTACTCGCGCATCGCGCGACCCCAGTGTCCGTCAGCGAGGACGTGTTCGGCCCAACCGATGGGCAGGGGTGAAACCGTCTGGACGGAAAACCCGCGCTTGAAACCCCGGGATTCGTCGGTCTCATAAAAGTCCTCGCTGGAGACCTCGGGCGGCGGCGCCTTGTACATGCGGATCTCCTCGGGCCAGCGCCCCGCGGTCTGCGCGGCCCCCTGCACCATCACGAAACGCCCCACGAGATCCTCGTTGTTGCAGAGGCCGTGCTCGAAGCCCGTGGTCGCCGAGTTCAACAACAGCCGTGGTGTTTCGATCGAATAGCCGGCGACCGCCACGAACCGTGCCCGCTGGAAGTGTTCTGAATCGTCGGCTTCGTCGATGTAGACGACCCCGGTGGCGCGGCCCCGCTCGTCGAGTTCGATGCGCGACGCCATCGAATCGGATCGGATCTCCACCGCGTGCGCGAGCGCGTCGGGCAGATGGGTGACGTATGGGCTCGCCTTGGCGTTCACCTTGCAGCCCTGCAGGCAGTAGCCCCGGTAGATGCAGTGCGGCCGGTTGCCGAACGTGCCGTTGACGATGCCCACCGGGCCGACCCGCATTTCGATGCCGAGTTCCAGTGCCCCTCGCCACACCATGTTCGCCGCGGCCGAAACCGGGTGCGGGCTGAACGGGTATTTGTGGGCGCGGCCCCAGGGCCAGTCCTGGCCGGCAACGGGGAGCTCGCGCTCGACCCGTTCGTACTCTCCTTCGAGGTCTTCATACCGGATCGGCCAGTCGGCGCCGACCCCTTCGAGGGTGGCGGTCTGAAAGTCCGACGGGTGGAACCGGGGCGTGTAACCGGCGAAGTGGACCATCGAACCGCCCACGCCACGGCCGGAATTGTTCTTACCCAACTCGATCGGATCGGAGCCGCCGATGATGCGCTTCTGGGTCCAGTACAGCGCGTGGGATCCGGCCTCGTCAGAAACCCAGTCGTCATCGGGATGCCAGAACGGCCCTGCTTCGATGATCACGACGCGCCAACCCTGTCGTGCCAGGCGCTGCGCGAGGACCGAGCCGCCCGCACCGGCGCCGACGATCACCAGGTCGACCTCGTCGGACTCGTCATAGTGCTGCATCGTCGCTTCGCCGGGGAGCTGGCGCGAGTGGACGTCGAGCAGGAACCGTGAGTCGTTGTCGGCTGGCCCGATCGACCCTTTCAAGGCGCCCTGCACGGTCTTCGAGATGCGGTCGGGAAGTCGTTTCATCGCGGTTCGCCGAAGATCTCGGGGTGGTCCTCGCTCGCGGCGACCGGATCCTCGTCGGTCGCGCCGGGCCGCTCGAAGGGTTCGCGGACACTCGTCGGACCCATGCGCATGAAGCCCCGTGGGTACGCCGGGCCTCCGAATCCGATCTCGTTCCACGCCCAGGGGTGTGCGTAGAAGCCGGCAAGGATCGCCCGCATGCACACCGACCACGCTCGGGACACCACGAGGTCGTCCCACGGGCCGCCAGACAGCCCGCCGTCGGCGAGGTCGCCGACGAGTCCTTCTCGCTGGCTCGGCGAACACGCCGCGAACGCGCAACCGTGGCGTTCGGTCGCGGTGTGGTCGAGGCCGGCCAGCACCTTCTGCCAGGTGACCCGGTCGTCTGGCATGTCCGCATACTGGTAGCCGTCGAGGTGACCATCCGCGAGTTTCGCGTCGACCGATTCCGCGACCGGAACGCGCGGTTCGCGGTCCTGGGCCATGCAGGTGTCACAGAATGCCCGCAGTGTCGGCTCCTCTTCACTGGTGAAGAATCGCAGCGGCCCGTGCGGCTCGAGACGGTTCAGGACGACCGAGCGCGTCACCGCGTCCCAGGTCCCGATCGAGTCCATCACGTCGTAGTCGGGGTAGCGGCCGATCATCTGAGGAGTGGTTCCGCGCCGTTGGCGAGGCAGCCACGACGGATGAGGTGGCTGACGTCCCTGGCGCAGATTGGGCAGGTGCTCGCCCCGGTCCCGATCGACGCTGGACCGATCGCCGGTGGCCCCGTCCGGGTCGGATTTCGCATCGTTGCGCCTGATCCGTCGCGCCATCAGCGCTCCCGACGCAGGATCGCGGCGAGGAGGCCCATGCCTCCGACCATGCACATCAGCCCGGGCGCGGCGATGGGCGGACCCATCGGAACGTTGTAGGTCGCCAGTGCCCAGCCTCCGGGCTTGCGGGCCACCCCACGGGCGTGGAACCACTCTCCGGCGAGACCGTTCGCGGTGTAGATCGCCGCGGCGATTGGCAGCGCCGTCTTCGCCCAGCGTTTGCTGAACACCCCCGCGACGCCGGCGCACACCACCGGTGGGGTCACCAGGATCGGCGACCACATCCATTTGTTGCCAAAACTCGCCTTGTAGTGCTCGAGGTAGATCTCGGTCGTCGTCACCACGGCCGCCACGGCGGTCAATCCC
>DASSYG010000160.1:0-14410 GCA_035703405.1 Acidimicrobiales bacterium
CGTGTGAGAACCCACATCCTCACCGTCGAAGACGACGAGCGCATCAGAACCGCTGTCAAACTCGCGCTCGAAGCCGAAGGGTGGGAAGTCGCGGAGGCCGCGGCCGGATCCGAGGCGCTGGAGCGTTTCGAACAGCGTCCCGCGGACGTCGTGTTGATCGACATCATGCTGCCCGACATCGACGGTTTCGAGGTCTGTCGGGAGATCCGCAAGACCAGCGACGTCCCCATCGTCATGGTCACCGCCCGCGACGACACCCACGACATCGTGGCCGGACTCGAAGCCGGCGCGGACGACTACCTCACCAAACCCTTCGCACCCAAAGAACTCTCCGCGCGGATCAGAGCGCTGCTGCGCCGTTCACGAGCCGTCGACGCCGGGGCCCCGCACCTGCGTTTCGGTGACCTCGAGGTGATCCCCGACGAGGGAACCGTGCGGGTCGCCGGCACCGAGGTCCACCTCACCAAGACCGAGTTCCGCCTGCTCGTCGAGTTGGCGTCGAACCCGGGCCGGGTCTTCAGTCGTGAAGTCCTGCTCGAACGGGTCTGGGGATACGACTACTTCGGGGACGGCCGCCTGGTCGATGTCCACATCCGGCGGCTTCGGACCAAGGTCGAAGCCGACCCCGCCAACCCACGCCACGTCGTCACCGTCCGCGGCCTCGGGTACAAGCTGCAGACCTGACCGAGGACCACGTCATGGCATTTCGGTTCCGGCGTCCGCCGCTCCGGTTGAGAACCCGGGTGATGGTGTCCTTCGCACTCGGCGCGGCGCTGTTGTCGATGGTGCTCTCGGTCAGTACCTACACGGTCGCACGCCGGAACATCCTGCAACAACGTGAACGGGACACGATCCAGCGGTCCTATGTCGACGCGAAGAACTTCCAACAGCAGCTCACGACCCAGACCGCCGAGAACGACCCCCTCGGCAAGGCGCTCCAGTCGGTGGCCGCCGGTTCGGGAACCTACCCGGTGATCCAGATCCCCAATGCTGCAGGCCGGATGGTCAATCAGTCGACGAACCCCCAATTCGGTCTGGATGCCATCCCGTCCCGGTTGACCCGGGACGTCCAGGACGGGAACCCCGCCATGATGCGGGCCACGATCGACGGCCAGACGATGCTCGTGGTCGGTCTGCCGCTTCCGACGCTGCAGGCCGGCGGTTCGATCGGCGAGTACTACGAGATCGTCTCGCTCCAGGACATCTCCCAGACGTTGAACACCCTGGCGAACGTCCTGTTGATCGCGATGGTCGGGACGACCCTGCTCGGAACCGCGCTGGGCTGGTGGGTGAGCCGAGGCGTGCTCCGGCCACTCGGGGCGATCGGGCTGGCGGCCGAGGCGATCGCCAGTGGGCGCCTCGGTACCCGGCTCGAAGAGACCTTCGACCCGGACCTCGAGCGTCTCGTCGTCACCTTCAACCACATGGCCACGAACCTGGAGAACCGAATCGAGCAGGACGCCCGGTTCACCTCGGATGTCTCCCACGAGCTCCGCAGTCCGATCACCACCCTGACCGCGTCGATGGGCGTGCTCGAGGCGCGACGCGACGACATCCCCGAGGGCCCGGCACGCTCCGCGGTCGATCTCATGTCGGCCGACCTGCAACGATTCCAGCAGCTCGTCGAGGATCTCTTGGAGATCTCCCGCTACGACGCCGGTGCCATTCGCCTGGAACTCTCCGAGATCCAGATTGCCGAGTTGGTGCGTGCGGTGCTGGTCAGCCAACACCTCGACGTGCCTGTGTACGTCGAGCCGGGACTCGAGAATGCCACCGTGCGCGTCGACAAGCGACGACTGTCACGGGTGATCGCGAACCTGTTGGACAATGCGGTCAAGTACGGTGAAGGGCCCACCCGATTGGAGATCAGCGCCGTGGACGAACGCGTCCGTATCGCCGTCGAAGACGCCGGACCCGGAGTGACCGAAGCCGACCGCGACGTGATCTTCGATCGGTTCTCGCGCGGTTCGGCCGCCGGCCGCCGGAGCTCGGGAAGCGGCGGTGTCGGCCTCGGTCTCGCCCTGGTGTCCGAGCACCTCCGCCTCCAGGGAGGTGCCGTGTGGATCGAGGACCGACCCGACGGCCGCCAGGGAGCCCGTTTCGTCGTCGAGCTTCAAGGAGCAGTCCAGGTCGACCGTCCCGTCGAGGAGCCGGTGGCATGAAGCGCCATCGCGTCGCCGCAGGGGCTGTCGTCCTGGCGATCGGCCTCGCGGTGATCGCCGCCTGTGCACCGTTGCCGGCCGAAACCACACCGCGCGCGATCGACCGCGAGAAGGTGCCGGACCTGTTCTCGACTCCCACGACGACCGTCGCGGTGAGTGGAGAGATCGGGGTGGTCTGCTTCGTGTCCCAACCGACCGACACCGAAACGTCGGGGTCCAAGTGCACGGGCGTCGACCTGGAAGACGTCAATCCCCGCACCCTCATCGATGCTCTCGCCGCCGGACCCGACGAGCAGAAGATCAATCAGGGCATCACGAGTTGGGTGCCCCGGGACACCCGGCTGCTCGACGCCGTACGTGCCGGCGACGACGCCACCACATTGGTCATCAACCTCTCCAGTGAGATCAACTCGTTGTCGAGCCCCAACAACGTCGTCGCCTACCGCCAGATCGTCGAGACCCTCACGAACGGCATCAACGGGCTGGGCGTTCATGCCATTCGGGTGGAGGTCGACGGGAAGCCCACCAAGATCCCCACAGACAAGGGTCTGTTGACCACCGCCGACATTGACGACTTCAACGAGTCCAGCTTCGGATCCGCGTCGACCGCACGAGGAAGTTGATGATGGACTACGTGTGTGCCCTCGACGCGGGCACGACGGGGGTTCGGGCGATCGCCGTCGACGCGTCGGGCCGTCCCTTCGCCCAGTGCTACCGAGAGTTCACCCAGCATTTCCCCCGGCCGGGCTGGGTCGAACACGACGCGACCGAGATCGCGGAGGCGATCATCGCGGTCACCGTCGAGTTGATCGGCGCGGTCGGCGCCGCGCCGCTGGCATTCGGGATCACGAACCAACGTGAGACGGTGGTCGCGTGGGATCGCCGCAGTGGCGCACCACTGCACCGGGCGATCGTGTGGCAGGACCGTCGGGGTGCCGATCGCTGCGAGGCTCTGCGTGCCGATCACTACGATCTCATCCGCACCACCACCGGCCTCGTTCCCGATCCGTACTTCTCGGCCACCAAACTCGAATGGTTGTTCACGACCGGGGGCGTCGCGTCGGGCCCGGAGGTCGCGGTCGGCACGATCGACACCTGGCTGCTGTGGGGTCTCACCGGTGGTCAGGTGCATGCGACCGAACCGTCGAATGCGTCGCGAACCATGCTCTTCGACATCGCCACGATGTCGTGGTCACCCGAGCTGTGTGAGCTGTTCGGCGTTCCCGCGCACGTCCTCCCCGACGTCGTGGAAACCTCGGGACGCTTCGGCACCACCAGAGACGTCACCGGCATCCCGGACGGCATTCCGATCTCGGGGATCGCCGGCGACCAGCAGGCCGCCCTTTTCGGCCAGGCGTGCTTCGAACCGGGCATGGCCAAGAACACCTACGGGACCGGTTCGTTCGTCCTGCTGAACACCGGTGAAAGCCTGCCCGAGCCCACCGACGGCCTGCTCACCACGGTCGCCTGGCAACTCTGCGACGCTCAGCCGGTCTACGCGGTGGAGGGATCGATCTTCTCGACCGGTTCGGCCGTGCAGTGGCTCCGCGACGGCCTCGGCATCATTACCGCCGCGGACGATCTCGAAGGACTCGCGCTGAGTTGCGACGACGCCGGAGGCGTCGTCGTGGTTCCGGCGTTCACCGGTCTGGGGGCTCCGTGGTGGGATCCATCCGCCCGGGGCACGATCACCGGGCTGACTCGAGGTTCGGGACGCGCGCAACTGGCCCGAGCGGTGATCGACGCGATGGTCTTCCAGACCCGCGACGTCGTCGACGCGATGACCGCCGCCACCGGGCGGGAGTTGACCGAACTCCGGGTCGACGGTGGCGCTGCGGTGATGGATCTGCTCTGTCAGGACCAGGCCGACCAGCTCGCCACGCCGGTGGTACGAGCCGCCGACGTGGAGACCACCGCGCTCGGCGCGGCATTTCTCGCCGGGTTGGCCGAAGGCTTCTGGAGCGGCCCCGACCACATCGCCGATCTGCTCGGCACCGGCACCCGCTTCGATCCCTCAGGAGTACCCGACGACGAGGCCTTCACCCAGTGGCATCGGGCGGTGCAACGCTCCCGCGACTTCGCCTGAGAAGACCGTGTGGGCGAGCGGTGCGCTCGCACCGGAACTCAGGCGGTGAACGAGCCTGAGGCCCCGGCGTTGATGTCGACGACGCTGCCGGTGACGTGGCGCGCCCCAGCGCTGCACAGATACAGCACGGCAGCCGTGATCTCGTCGGGTTCGATCCAGGGAATGCCCATCGGGTGAAGTGACGCCAGAGGAAAGGCGAGATCGTCGAAGGTGGGTGCCTCGAGATCCGGGCGCATCATGTCGATGAACCAGTCGTTCTCGATCATCGGGGTGCGCACATTGCCCGGTGCCACCGCGTTCACGGTCACGCCGGTGGCAGCCAACTCGAGTGCAACCGACTTGGTGAGGCCGATCACCCCCCACTTGGACGCGACGTAGCCACAGATCGCCGGGTTCGCCGAGCGTCCCATCATCGACGAGACCGTGATGATGCGCCCCGAACGGCGTTCACTCATGCCCGGTGCCACCGACCGGATCAGGTTGAAGGTGCCGGTCAGATTGATGTCGATGAGCGCGGACCATTCAGAGGCGGTGATCGTCGAGATCGGGGTGATCGCCGTGATACCGGCGTTCGCGATCGCGATGTCGGCCGGACCGAGATCGGCCTCGGCCGAAGTCACGAACGCTTCCAACTCGTCGGCTTCACGGACATCGACCACCTCGGCCACACACCGACGGCCGGTCGCCTCGACCGTTCGCTTGGTGTCCTGCAGATCGGTCGACGTGGCCATCGGGTAAGGGATGCCGTCGACGTCGTCACACCGGTCGCAGATCGCGATGTCGGCCCCTCGTTCGGCAAGAGCAACGGCGTGGCTGCGCCCCTGCCCGCGGGCGCCGCCGGTGATCACCGCCACCTTGCCGGCGAAGGGAAGGTCGGGTTGCTGATCGGCCATGAAGGGTGTCCCTCTTTCTTCTCAGGAGCGCAGCAGTCGGCCCATGGCCGCCGATGCTTCGGCGAGCTTTGCCTGGGCGTCGTCGCCGCCACCGCGCACTGCGTCCGTCACGCAATGCTGTAGGTGCTCGTCCAAGAGCAACAGTGAGACCGAGCGCAGCGCCTTGGAGACCGCCGCGACCTGGTCGAGGATGTCGATGCAGTACTTGTCGTCGGCGACCATGCGCTCCACACCACGAACCTGGCCCTCGATACGGCGAAGGCGGTTCGTGATCTGGGGCTTGTAGTCGTGATAGCCGTGGTGGGGTGCCTCGTCGTCCACGGCCGTGAGCCTACCGGCACTCGGTGAGCGCCGGAGCGGCTCAGCTGCAGCCCGAGGTGCTCCCGCAACTGGGGCACGCGTGGCACGACCCCGAACGTTGCATCTGCACGCCGCACTGCATGCAGTACGGCGCGTCGGAGTGTGCCTCCATCGGTGCATGGCTGATGGCCTCGGCTTCGATCCGGGCGACGAGTTCCGCCGCGGACTCCACCGAGGGCGGGTCGGCGACCACGTCGTGGCCCTGCACATTCTCGGTGACCGACTCGGCCACGCCGGGCAGGGTGGGTTCGGTCCGCTCATCCACGGTGAGGATGTTCAGCTCGGCCCGTTCTTCGTAGCTCAAGTAGTCCACGGCCAGGCGACGGAAGATGTAGTCGAGCAGCGACGAGGCGAACCGGATGTCAGGGTCGTCGGTCATACCAGCGGGCTCGAAGCGCATGTTGGTGAACGCCTCGACGAAGCTGCGCAGCGGCACGCCGTACTGCAGACCGTGGGACACCGAGATGGCGAAGGCGTCCATGATGCCCGCCAGGGTCGAGCCCTGCTTGGACACCCGCAGGAACACCTCTCCCGGGCGACCGTCGGGGTACTCACCGACGTTCACGAAGCCCTTGCAGTCCGCGACCCGGAACTGGAACGTGCGGCTCGTGCGGCTGCGAGGCAGCTTCTCGCGCACCGGGGTCTTGATGACCTTCTCGACGATCTTCTCGACGACCTCGGTCACGGTGCCCGTCGCCGCCACGTCGGCACCGTCCTTCTTCGCCATCGCGAGCGGCTGGGCGACCTTGCAGTTGTCACGGTAGATCGCGATCGCCTTCACGCCGAGCTTCCACGCATCCATGTGAAGCTGTTCGACGTCTTCGACGGTGACCTCTTCGGGCATGTTCACCGTCTTGGAGATCGCCCCGGAGATGAACGGCTGGACGGCGCCCATCATCTTGACGTGGCCCAGGTAGTGGATCGCGTTGTCACCCATCGAGCAGGCGAACACCGCCACGTGCTCGGCGGTGATGTGCGGTGCACCCAGGATCGTCTTTTCGGTGTCGATGTACGCGATGATCTCGGCGATCTGGGAGTCGTCGTAGCCGAGGCGGTGCAGCGCCCGCGGGATCGACTGGTTGACGATCTGCATCGTCCCACCGCCGACGAGCTTCTTCACCTTGCACAGCCCCAGGTCGGGCTCGATCCCGGTCGTGTCGCAATCCATCATCAGCCCGATCGTTCCGGTCGGGGCGAGCACCGAGGCTTGGGCGTTGCGCACGCCGAAGGTCTCGGCAAGCTCACAGGTCTCGTCCCAGGCCTGCTGGGCGGCACCCAACAGTTCCGCGGGCACGAGTTCCTCGTCAATTCCGGCGGCGGCGTCGCGGTGCTGGGCCAGCACCCGCAACATCGGCTCGCGGTTCTCCGCGTAGCCGGCGAATGGACCCATGCGTGCCGCGAGACGCGCTGAGGTGGCGTAGCTGTGGCCGGTGAGCAGCGCGGTGATCGACGCCGCCCAGGCACGGCCGCCTTCCGAATCGTACGGAAGCCCGAGGGTCATCAACAGCGCGCCCAGGTTGGCGTAGCCGATGCCGAGCTGGCGGAACTTACGGGCGTTCTCCCCGATCGGCTCGGTCGGGTAGTCGGCGCGCCCCACGAGGATCTCCTGCGCGGCGAAGACCACGCCGGTCGCGTGCCGGAACCCTTCGATGTCGAAAGTGTCGGTGTCGTCGTCGCTGGTGAGGAACGACAACAGGTTCATCGATGCCAGGTTGCAGGCGGAGTTGTCGAGGTGCATGTACTCGCTGCACGGGTTCGACGCGTTGATCCGGTCGGTGTTCGCCGCGGTGTGCCAGTGGTTGATCGTCGTGTCGAACTGCATGCCCGGGTCGGCGCACTCCCAGGTGGCCTGGGCGATCTGACGGAACAGATCCCGCGCGCGCACGGTGTTCACGACCTCACCGGAGGTGACGGCGGTGAGGTTCCACATCTCGTCGTTCTCGACGGCTTCCATGAACTCGTCGGTGACCCGCACCGAGTTGTTGGCGTTCTGATACTGCACCGAGTGGACGTCGATGCCGTCGAGCGACATGTCGAAGCCGGCGTCGCGCAGCACGCGCGCCTTGCGCTCCTCACGGGCCTTGCACCAGATGAACTCGGCGACGTCGGGGTGGTCGATGTCGAGGATCACCATCTTGGCGGCCCGGCGGGTCTTGCCCCCGGACTTGATCGTGCCGGCCGACGCGTCGGCACCGCGCATGAAGCTGACCGGGCCCGATGCGGTGCCACCACCCTGGAGCAGTTCGCTGGACGAGCGGATCTTGGACAGGTTCACGCCCGCGCCGGATCCACCCTTGAAGATCACGCCCTCTTCGCGGTACCAGTTCAGGATCGAGTTCATCTTGTCGTCGACGGACAGGATGAAACAGGCCGAGGCCTGCTGGGGCACCCCTTCGACCCCGATGTTGAACCACACCGGTGAGTTGAACGCCGCGCGCTGGGTGATCATCAGGTACTTGAGTTCGTCGCTGAAGACCTGCGCCTCGTGGTCGTCGGTGAAGTACCCGCCCTCGGTGCCCCAGGTCGTGATCGTGTCGACGACCCGGTCGACCACCTGGCGGAGCGACGATTCGCGGCCGGGCGTGCCCACGGTGCCGCGGAAGTACTTCTGGGCGACGATGTTGGTGGCGTTCTGTGACCACGAGGTGGGAAACTCGACCCCGAGTTGTTCGAAGGCGACGGTCCCGTCCTGGTAGTTGGTGATCCGCGCATCCCGTCGCTCCCAACTCACCTGGTCATAGGGATGCACTCCCTCGGAGGTGAAGTGACGCTGGAAGTCGAGTCCGGTGTGCGCTGGGGCCAGGGTCATGGAACATTGCCTCTTGTACGTGGTGGTTGGCTGTCGATGTGCTGATCTCGTGGCCGGGAGCTGTTGTCGATGAAGTCGCTGTCGATTCCGCCTTCCAGGCTACCGACCACAACCCCTCGTGGTGGTCCGGCACCGCGGGGCGCGGTGAACCACAAGATGTAGCGGTAAATTACAGCACGGTAGTTCCCCCCGTGTCAACGGTCACCGCGGCGCGAACACCCAGGTCCAAGGGGGTTCGCGATAATTCGCATCTGCGGCGACGCTGCCGCACCCTCATACGACGCCTCGGCCCGGGGGCCTCACGCGCTCCGACTGTTCCGAGCATCCGCTCCGCGGGACCGTGACACACCGCAACTGTAGGGGCGGTGCCCTGTGGACGGCTAGAGGGTCTTCCCTGTGAATTTCGCGGGTTGGGACGTGGACGGAGAGTGGATCAACTGGGGATGACCGACAGGTTTTCCACAGTTCACCGTCGGGAGGTGGCGGCGCGTCAGCGTACGGCGCGTGACGGCTCGGCCTCGCGGCCGGCCGTGGATGCCGGGGCTGTGGAAACCGGCAGCCCACTGACGGGTCGACCGAATCCGTCGATCCCGTCGATCGCCGCGAGTTCCTGGGCGATCGACCGCGCCAGCGACGGCGCCAACATGACCGAGAGGTGGCCGTGATCCTTCATGAGGATGTTGGTCGCCCCGAGTGCCGGCTCGAGCATCATCGCCCGCCGTCCCGGCACCAGCAGGTCCAGGTTCGAGTAGTAGGCGACGAAGCGGGTGTCTGGCATCGGGTGGGCATCGGCCCACATGGCGCGCAACCACGAGGAACCCGGCCGGCACTGGACGCCGATCTTGTTGCGGCTGCCGGTGAGACCGGTCATCCGGGCCAGGTCGACCCCGCCGTGTGGGGTGGCCACGGTCACCACCGAGGCGGCTTCGCGCAGCCCGCCCGCCTGGACGGCCCGACGGATGACGAGTCCACCGAGGGAGTGACCGACGAGGTGGATCCGGTCCGAACCCGTCGCCGCCATCACCTCGTGCGCCCGCAGCACGCAGGTCTCGGCGAGGTGGTCGACGTCCGCGTGCCGGGGGCTGTAGTTCATCGCGTGGATCCGGTCGAAACCGACTTCACGCAGGTCTCGCTCCACGAAATACCAGTTCGACTTGTTCGCCATGTACCCGTGCACCAACAGCACCGGCGTCGACGACGAACCGGCGCCCACCCGGGTCCGCATCCGCCCACCGGGTCCCGCATCGAGGTAGCCGAACGGGTACAGCGCGCAGGTCACCACCCCCGACGCCATCTCCCGCACCTGGGTGGGAAGGGTCTGTGGCCGCCGGGCGCCCCGGGCGATCGACTCGACGAACTTCGCTGTCTGCTCCAACATGGGATGCACCATCTCGGCTCCTCGCTCGCTACTCCTCATCGACCAATCGGTAGAACGGCGCGGTGACTGAAGTCTCCCCTGCAGACCGTAACCGAAACGACACAGGTGTCATTTGCAATTGAACACCTGACCAGTACGGTCTCACGGCCCCTAACCTGAGGCTCCATGCAGCAGCTCCATCCGGTGCGGGACGACGACGTAGACGTGGCAGCGTGCTATCTGGCAGACCACCGCGAGCCGGTCGACGGCCGGCCGTGGCTGGCCGTCAACATGGCCACCACGCTCGACGGGGCGACCGCTCTCGACGGGCGCTCGCGGGGCATCGGCGGGCCGGGCGATCGGTCGGCCTTCCACGCGTTGCGCAGTGCCGCCGACGTCATCCTGGTCGGCGCCGGCACGGCCCGCGCCGAGAACTACGGCCCGGTCAGCGTCCCCGATGCCCACCTCGAGGCCCGGGCGGCCGCAGGCCGAGACGAACCGGCGCGGCTCGCGGTGATCAGCGCGAGTGGCTCGCTGGACCCCGATTCCCGAATGTTCTCCGGTTCGGGAAAGCCGCCGTTGGTCTACACCGTGTCCGACACGCCCATGAGCGTGGCCGACCGCCTCGCCGATGTCGCCGAGGTGGTCGTGGCGGGTGCATCGGCCGTCGATCCGCACCTGGTGCTCCGCGACCTGGCAGCCCGCTCGGTCCGCTGTGTGGTGTGCGAGGGCGGGCCGCACCTGAACGCGGACCTCATCGCTGCCGACGTGGTGGACGAATGGTGCTGGACGATCGGCCCGTCGCTGGTCGGCGGCGATGCGCATCGCGGCTCGGTCGGCCAGTGGAGTCCGACGCCTCGTGCCTTCCGACTGGATCGGATCCTCACCGACGGGCGGGACCTGTTGACCCGCTATCTGAGGGAATGACGTCTCCGGAAACGCCCCGGCGGGACTCACCAGGTGAGGGCGGCACTAGGTGATCGGGCGGCTCTCTGCTGCGGATCGAGCCGGCGCACGTGACGCTGCGTCATGGGTCTTGGGGCTGGTCGCCTTGGTGAGCAGGCGCGCTTCGCGGGCGAAATCCGCCGCGTCGGTGAACTCCTTGTAGACACTCGCGAATCGCAGGTAGGCCACCTGGTCGAGTTCACGCAGGCCTTCCAGCACTTCGATGCCGATCCGTTCGGTGCTGACCACGCCCAGCCCTTCGGCCCGGATCACTTCCTCGATGTGGACGGCGAGGTCGAACAGATCCGGCTCGTCGACCGGCCGGTTCTTGCAGGCGGCACGTGCCCCCGCCACGATCCGCATCGGATCGAAGGGCATCCGGTCGCCGGATCGCTTCACGACGACCAGTTCGGCGGTCTCGATCCGCTCGAAGGTCGTGAAACGGTGCGCGCAGTCCAGGCACGATCGCCGGCGGCGAATCGCCCGGCCGTCGTCGACGCTTCGGGAGTCGATCACCTTGTCGTCGTCGACACCACACCTGGGACACTGCACCCGGTCCACGGTACTGCGCATGCACGCCGAGGGCCCGTCATCAACACGAACCAATGACGTCGCACGGCGCGGTGAGGACGGAGGGAAGGCAGCCGTCGGATCCGCCTGACTAGGTCGTCGAACCCACGAGCAACCGTTCGCCCGGCTGGAGAGGGGCGGGCCCGTGCTGCGCGGCGAGCCGGTCGACAAGTGCCGAGATGTCGCCGTTGGGTTGCAGGTCGCGGGCGATCGAGGTCAGGGTGTCGCCGGACTGCACCACGACGACATTGCTTGATCCGACCTCGGCCACCGCCGCGACGGGCACGGGCGTGACCGACGGCGGTTGGGACAGCGCATCGATCACGGCGAAGACCGCACCGAGCGCCAACAGGGTGACGACCACGAGCGACACCGCCGCCACGACGAAGCCGGCGTTCCGGCGTCGGATTGCGCGGCGCCGGTCGATGCCGCGCCGGCGAAGCCCGCCGCGGTCGAAGGGAATGACGGTGCGGCGGCCGGGGACGGATTCGTCGTAGTCGACGTCGTAAGGGATGGGGAAGAGTGCAGCCATGGGAGCATGATCTCCTGCGGGTGTGACATTTTCGGATCTGCCCTGGTCAGATGGTCGATCAGTGTGTCGGTCGGACCATCGGGCAGAACGCTCGTTCGAGTCACAGTGAAGCACGAACGGTTGTTCGGGTCAAGGCCGTTCTCGAACAAACGTTTGTCATTTGGCCTTGGATCGACTACGGTTTGGCGAACACCCGTTCGCACTGTCTGGCGGCCCGGCTCGGGAAATCGGACGACGCCCCGAACGAAAGGCGACCCATGACCACGAACCTCACCAAGCGGCAGCTTCAGGTACTCGAATGCATCGAAGTGGCGATGCGGGAGCGGGGCTACCCGCCCTCGGTCCGCGAGATCGGCGAAGCGGTCGGGCTCACCTCACCCTCGAGTGTGCACGCCCAGCTCTCCACGCTCCAGAAGCTCGGCTACCTGCACCGCGACCCGACCAAGCCCCGGGCGATCCAGGTGCGATTCGACCCGTTGTCGGGAGCGACGGTCGATCGCCGTGCGCCCCGGTATGTGCCGCTCGTCGGTGATGTCGCGGCAGGTACCGATGTGCTCGCCGAGGAGAACATCGAAGAGACGCTTCCCGTCGCCGAGGACTTCACCGGCGACGGTGACCTGTTCATGCTGCGGGTCCGCGGCGACTCCATGATCGACGTCGGCATCTTCGACGGTGACTTCGTCGTCGTCCGATCCCAGCCCACCGCTGAGAACGGCGAGATCGTCGTGGCCGGCATCCCCGGCGACGAGGCGACGGTCAAGACGTTCCGTCGGGACGGCGACACGATCACGTTGATCCCTCACAACGAGCGACTCGCTCCCATGGAGTTCAGCGCGGATGAGGTCACGCTCTACGGGCGGGTCGTCACGGTCCTCCGCAAACTCTGACCGGCACGCGCGCCCCCGGCACCGGCCAGGGCGAAATCTGGAGCGATCTGCCGCTCTCAGCGGCAATCCACTCCAGATTTCAGACAGGTTTCCGGACGTTCGGCTAGAGGCCTTGGGTGACCAGTGCCCGCAACACGCGGAAGCACCACTCCAGCGGTGCCCGCTCGAGTCGCTCCTCTGCGGTGTGTGCCAACAGCGCGTCACCCGGCCCGAAGTTCACCGCCGGGATCTCGTGTGCGGCGAAGCGGGCCACGTCGGTCCAACCGAGTTTCGCGTCGACGGACAGATCGGCGCGGCCGACGAAGGCGGCGAGCAGCGGGTTCGACAGTTGGGGCAATGCGCCGGCTGCCACATCGGTGACCTCGAAGCGGTCACCGTCCTCCAGGACTCCAGCCAGGACCGAGCGGACGAACGCCTCGGCCTCGGCAGGGCTCCGGTCGGGCGCGAAGCGGTGGTTGAGGGTGAGTGTGACCTCGTCGGGCACGACGTTGCCCGCCACTCCCCCCTCGACGCCCAGCGCCTGGAGTGATTCACGAAACTCGAGCCCGTCGACGATGGGCTCGCGCAGCGGCGCCGTCGTGATTGCCTCGAGCACGGGTGCGACCCGGTGGATGGCGTTGCGGCCCATCCAGGGCCGCGCCGGGTGGGCACGTTTGCCCTTCAGGGTGACGACACCCCGCAACGTTCCCTGGCAGCCGGCCTCGACCGAACCGCCGGTGGGTTCACCGATGAAGGCGACGTCACCGGCCAGCAGGTCCGGACGCTGCTCGAACAACTCGCCGAGCCCACTCTCGACCGCGGCGACCTCCTCGCGGGCGTAGAACACATAGGTGACGTCCACTGCGGTCCCCGGCACCGCACGGGCCAGAGCGAGCTGGATCGCCAGGCCACCCTTCATGTCGGTCGAGCCGACCCCCCACAGGGTGTCGCCCTCGATGCGGGCCCGGGCGTTGCCGTTCGCCGGGACGGTGTCGGTGTGCCCGGCGAGAATGACCCGCTGTGGCAGGCCCAGATCGGACCGGGCGACGAGGTTGTCACCGACCCGGGTGACCTCCAGATGATCGAGGACGCGCAATTCGGCTTCGATCCAGTCCACCAGCGGCCTTTCGGCGCGGCTTTCGGACGGCTGGTCGACGAGCGCAGCGGTGAGCGCGAGCAGATCCTCGGGGAGCCGGTCACCCGGATCGGTCGGCACGCCGGCCTCGGGTTCGCTCACACCGTCGCGCCGTGGTCGCGGAGCGTCTGGTTCAACGCGGACTTGTCATGGCGCTCACCCGGCTCGAGCCGTTTGATCACCAATACACACGGCAGGCCGAAATCCCCTCCCGGGAACGATCGGGGTCGGGTCGCCGACACGGCCACCGACCAGGACGGTACCCGGCCGCGCCCGAGTTCGTCACCGGTCGCTGCGTCGATCACCGGAATCGAACCGGTCAGGATGCAGCCGGCGCCCAGGACGGTGCCCTCCCCCACCACGGCGCCTTCGGCCACGATGCAGCGAGACCCGATCAGACATTCGTCGCCGATCATCACCGGTGCCGCCTGAGCCGGCTCCAGCACGCCGCCGATCCCCACCCCTCCGGAGAGATGCACGTTCCTGCCGATCTGGGCGCAGCTGCCGACCGTTGCCCAGGTGTCGACCATTGTGTTCTCACCCACATGTGCGCCGATGTTCACGTAGCTGGGCATGAGGATGACGCCGGGCGCGAGGTGGGCGCCGTGGCGGGCCGACGCGCCGGGCACCACGCGCACCCCGGCTGCCTCGTAGCCCGACTTCAGCGGGATCTTGTCGGCGTACTCGAACGGGCC